>NZWX01000048.1 GCA_002697625.1 Flavobacteriales bacterium | reverse complement strand
GGCTTGGGAATGGGGACACTTTATTCATGGAGACAAAGGTGGTATTGATACAAAAACAGAGTATGTAGTACATATTGCTGAAGGAGAAAAGTTAGCGTCTGTATATACTTTAATGGGAGTTGATGGACATGATGGTAGTCATCATCATTTTACTGTAGAAGAAGTAATTTCTACTTTAGAAAAAAATCCTCAATATAACATACGTAAAGCAAATAGAGAGTATTTATCTAATCCAGAATCTATAGATTATTTAAAAGAGAATGCAACAGATGTTTTATTGGGTGCAAATTTGAAGTTCAATGAATATGGAGTTCAAAACTTTGGTCAATGTTTCTTTTTTATTACTGGTTTTCATGGTTTTCACGTATTTAGTGGGGTAATTATTTTAATTATAATTTTGATTAATGTAATTAAAGGAACATATGAAAGAAGAGGACATTATGAAATGGTAGAAAAAGTAGGTTTGTACTGGCACTTTGTAGATTTAGTGTGGGTATTTGTATTTACATTCTTTTACTTAGTATAATTTTAAACGATATTATTATGGCAAATGAAACAAAAGGAAATTGGTGGATTTGGAAAGTATTCTGGATTCTACTAGGAGTTACCGCTCTTGAAGTAGCTTTAGGAATTATAAAACCACCATTTTTAATGGAAAAATTTTTAGGCACTAAACTAATTAATCATGTATTTATCATTCTTACAATTATTAAGGCAGCATATATTGTTATTGAGTTTATGCATTTAGGACATGAAAAGAAAAGTTTAAAATGGACAATTTTATTACCTGCTTTGATTCTTATACCATACTTACTATTTATTGTGCTTACTGAAGGAGCTTATGCATCTCTGAGGATTTAAGACTTAAAAATGAAAATAATGATAAAAAAACTCCTTCCCGGAGGATCGTTTAAATCCTTAGTATTGCTTTTTATACTGTTGGTTTTACCTTTTTGTATTTATAATTATATTTCAAAAGGCACAAATAATTTTGTGAAACTAGCAGTTATTGGTGGGGATAACCATAAAATTCCACCTTATACCTTTATTAATCAGAATAATGATACAATTACAAATGAAGATTATGATGGAAATATTTACATAGTTGATTTCTTTTTTACTACGTGTCCTACAATCTGCCCCACAATGACATATAATATGAGATATTTACAAAAAAAGTTGAGTATATATCCAAATATTAAATTTTTATCTCACACAGTCAACCCTGAGTATGACACTCCAGAGAAGTTAAAAGAATATATTCTTTCAATGAGAGTTGATGAGTCAAACTGGAATTTTGTTACAGGAAATAGAGACTCTATATATAAAATTGCTCAATCTTATTTTTTATCTGCTAACATAGATGAATTAGCTCCGGGAGGATTTTTACACTCAGAGCAATTTGTTCTTGTTGACAAAGAGGGTAGAGTTAGATCTGGATACTCAAATTTTATTTGTAATGAGTGTGGAGACGTTTCCAAAAACTCTAAAATTTCCTGTCCAACAACGGGGAAAAATTACACATATGAAGGTAATCCTGTTGGGAGTTACGACGGCACAAAGGACCATATTTTAAAAGATCTCATAAAGGACGTTAAGACGTTGTTAGCAGAGTATCATACGGACGCAAAAGTTGAAAAAAATGTTAAATAAAAAATCATTAGTTTTTATATTAGGGATTTTTCTATCACTAAAATCATATTCTCAATGTGCAATGTGTAAGGCGGTAGTTGAGTCAAGTTTAGAATCTGGAGCTGATACAGGTTCTGGTTTAAATGATGGTATTTTATATTTAATGTCTATGCCATATATATGTATTTTCTTATTTGGATTATTCTATTATTTACAGAAAAGAAAAAAACATGTGAAGACTCTTTAATTAATGAAAATTCTAATTTTTTACTTTCAATTATTAAAATTCAGATTATCTTTTACCGTAGTTTTTTCTGCTGCAACTGGTTATTTATTAGGGGTAACAAATTTTCATTTAAATGAATTTATTTTATTAATAATTGGAGGTTTTTTAGTCACGGGATCTGCTAATGGATTTAATCAGGTTTTAGAGAAAGATTTTGACAAACTTATGAAAAGAACTACTGGTAGGCCACTCCCTACAAAAAACTTAAGTATCCTACAAGCAGTTGTTTTTTCCTCAATAATAGGCGCTATAGGATTGTATTGCTTAAACTTTATTCATCCAGAAAATGGATTCTATGGAGGGATGTCCAAATCTTCATTTTTCGGATTAATTTCTATGCTTTTATACGTCCTTTCTTACACTCCCTTAAAAAGAATCTCTACGATATGTATATTTATTGGTGCGATACCAGGAGCTATTCCATTTTTATTGGGTTGGGTTGCCGCAACGGATAATTTTGGTATTGCAGCAGGAACCTTGTTTGCCATTCAATTTTTCTGGCAGTTCCCTCATTTTATTGCTATATCATGGGTCCTTGATGATGAATATAAAAAGGCTGGTTTTAAGATGATGTTTGGAGGAGAAAAAGGAAAATATCCGGCTGCGATTTCTGTGGTAACATCTATAATTATGATGATAATATCGGTTCTTCCTTATTTTTATATTGAGACTCTAAATTTATCTAACATAGCATTTATTTCTGTTTTAGGCCTAGGTATTTGGTTTACTCTTAAATCAATTTTCTTATTTAGAGAGACAGAAGATAAAAGCGCTAAAAAATTAATGATTGCATCTTTTTTGTATTTACCCCTGATGCAAATTATTTATGTATTTGACAAATATCTTATTTAAGATTTTTTGAAAATAAATAGAGAGTAAACTACTGACATCAATAAAAAGAAAGCCCCTAATTGATGAGCCAGCGCCAAAGAAATCGGCACTTTTAAAAGTAATGTTAGTATTCCTAAAACAGCTTGAAACATAACAAGAGAAATAATAATATTTAAGGAGGAGATTTGATTGTTTTCCAATTTTATTTTTTTACCTTTAAACCACATAAATCCTACAAAGGAAACAATTACCACAGCTAGTATTCGGTGTACAAATTGAACACCATATGGAGCTTCAATAAAGTTTTTCCATAATGGATCCAAGTAATATACTGCTTGAGGAATCCACTCTCCATTCATCTTTGGCCACGTGTTGAACCCTATTCCCGCATTTAAACCAGCAACAAATGCTCCATATATTATTTGAATCAAAACCAGAAAAAATAAAATTGTAGTATATTTAAAAAAAGTACGATTTCCTTTTAATTTATCAGTAATTATTAGAGGAAGCGCAACCCAAAATGTAAAGGAACAAGTCAAAAATGCTGTAGTTAAATGAACCGCTAGTCTGTAATGACTTACATCAGGTCTTTCTACTAATCCGCTTTTCACCATCCACCAACCAATAGCTCCTTGTAAGGCCCCTAAACAAAACAAGACTGTAGATTGAAGAATTAATTTTTTACTTAACTTTTTCTTAATTAGAAAATAAATAAAAGGTATAATAAAAACCAACCCTAAAACCCTGCCCATTAATCTATGAAGATATTCCCAAAAAAAGATGTATTTAAAATCAGAAAGGGTATAGCTGAAATTTATCTTTTTAAATTCTGGAGATTGTTTATATAGTTCAAATGTCTCTTGCCATTGAACTTCATTTAAAGGAGGTATTGCTCCCATAAATAGACTCCAATTTACCATGGAAAGTCCAGAATGAGTTAGTCTAGTAACCCCTCCAATAATAACCATAAGTAATATCAAAAGGCAGCCAGAAATTAACCATAAAATAACAGCTTTGTTTTCTTTCATATTAATAATAAGGAGCCATAAAAAGATAAACCATTACACCAGTAATCGCGACATACATCCATATTGGGAAAGTCCATTTAACAATTCTTTTATGTGCAGATATTTCTCCAGTCATTCCTCTATAGATTGAAAATAATGCAAGCGGAAGGACAGGAACAGATAAAATAATATGACTAATTAAAACAAAAAAGTAAACGTATCTAATACTGCCCTCTCCTCCAAAAGGAACAGGGTCATTTGTTAGTTTAGAGATCACATACGAAATCAAAAACACAGAAGATAATACAAAAGCCGTCATCATAGAAATTTTATGTGCTTTAGTGTTTTTATTTTTAATTAAAATAAATCCAGTAAATAATAAGATAGAAGTAGACCCATTTAATATCGCATGAAAAAATGGAAGAGATCTAAAATCCAAGCTTTCAGATTCAACACGTAATACATCTGGGAATATCATTAGTAATGCAACTACAATAGGAATAAGAATAGATAATACAATAATTAGAGGGACAAAGAATGAATCTTTTTTTTTCATTTTATTTAAGTTTTATGTTAAGCTCATTTAATTGTTCGTTATCAATAAATGAGGGAGAATCAATCATCACGTCTCTTCCAGCATTATTTTTTGGAAATGCAATAAAGTCTCGAATATTCTCTTGTCCTCCCATTATAGCACAAAGTCTATCAAATCCGAAAGCAACACCACCATGAGGAGGAGCTCCATGTTCAAACGCTTTTATCAAAAAACCGAATTGTTCTTTTGCTTCTTCATCAGAAAACCCTAGATGTTTAAACATCAATTTTTGTAACTCTCCATCATGAATCCTTATACTCCCACCTCCAATTTCATTTCCATTTATCACTAAGTCATACGCATTTGCTCTTACTGCAGCCGGATCTGTATCTAATTTTTCGATATCATTTGGCTTAGGAGACGTAAATGGATGGTGCATTGCATGATATCTATTTGTTTCCTCATCCCATTCTAATAATGGAAAATCTAACACCCATAAAGGAGCAAATTCTTCTGGATTTCTCAGTCCTAATTCTTCGGCTAAATGTAGTCTTAAAGTAGACAGAGCTTTTCTTGTTTTAAGCTTTTCTCCAGATAAAATTAAAATTAAATCTCCAGAAGCAGCTTTACATTTATCAGCCCAATTATTTAGATCTTCTTGTGAGAAAAATTTATCAACTGAAGATTTAAAAGTACCATCTTCATTACATTTACAATAAACCAATCCTTTTGCTCCAACTTGAGGAGTTTTAACAAAGTCAGTTAGTTTGTCAATTTGTTTTCTGCTAAATGAAGCCCCGTCTTTTACATTAATTCCAACTACTAATTCAGCACTATCAAATACCACAAAATTATTCTGTTGGCAAACTTCATTCATTTCTACAAATTTCATTCCAAATCGAATATCTGGTTTGTCTGAACCATATTTTTTCATTGCATCATCATAGGTTATTCTAGGGAATTCATGCAATTCAACTCCCTTAACCTCCTTTAATAAATGACGAGTTAGACCTTCAAATGTATTTAATATATCTTCTTGTTCTACAAAGGACATTTCACAGTCTATTTGTGTAAATTCTGGCTGTCTGTCTGCTCTTAAATCTTCGTCCCTAAAACATTTTACTATCTGATAATATTTATCCATTCCGGCAACCATTAACAATTGTTTAAAAGTCTGGGGTGATTGAGGTAAAGCATAAAATTGTCCTTCATTCATTCTACTTGGAACGACAAAATCTCTAGCTCCTTCAGGAGTAGATTTAATCAAATAAGGTGTTTCCACCTCACAAAAACCTTGATTGTCTAGATATTTCCTGGTTTCAATAGACACTTTTGCTCTAAGCATTAAGTTTTCTTTTACGGGTTTTCTTCTAATGTCTAAATACCTGTATTTCATTCTTAATTTGTCACCACCATCTGTTTCGTCTTCTATAGTAAATGGAGGTGTTTTTGATGCGTTTAGAACTATTAAATCGGATACTATAATTTCAATATCTCCTGTTGGAATACTTTTATTTTTAGAGCTCCGCTCAATAACAATTCCTGTTACTTTTATCACATATTCTCTTCCTAACTTTCTTGCTTTTTCGCATAGGTCAGAGCTCTCATCCATATTGAATGTAAGTTGTGTAATTCCATATCTATCCCTTAAATCAATAAAGGTCATCCCTCCTAAATCTCTATTTTTTTGCACCCAACCGCTAAGTTGTACCTCTTCACCAATATTATTTATGTCTAACTCTCCGCAAGTATGTGTTCTTAACATTTTATTTTCTATATTTGATTGCAAAAATACAAAATAGCTATCTTATATTTGCAAAATGGAAATAAATCCTTTCACAGACGAATATTTTATGAAAGAAGCTTTGAAAGAAGCGGAAAAAGCAAATCATATAAACGAGATTCCTGTAGGAGCGGTGGTGGTGTGTGATAATCAGATTATTGCAAGGGCGCATAACTACACCGAAGCTTTAAATGATGTAACTGCACATGCCGAGATGCAAGCCTTCACCTCAGCAGCTGATTTTTTAGGGGGAAAATATCTAGATGAATGCACATTATACGTTACCTTAGAACCCTGCGTAATGTGTGCAGGAGCATCTTATTGGACTCAATTAAAGAAAATTGTGTTTGGTACATCAGAAGAAAAAAGAGGATTTTTAAGTATTAATGATAAAATTTTACACCCCAAAACTGAACTTGTAAAAGGAGTACTAGAAGAAGAATGTTCTAAATTATTAAAGGATTTCTTTAAAAAGAAAAGACAATAAATCGTATTTTTGCAATAGAATAAAAATTAAAATTATGTATCCAGAAGAAATGTGTAAGCCAATGAGAGAAGATTTAACTTCAGTTGGTTTTGTCGAAATGAAAACCCCAGAAGAAGTAGCGGACATCTTAAATAAGAAAGAAGGCACAGTATTAGTTATGGTGAATTCTGTTTGCGGTTGTGCTGCAGGAAATGCAAGGCCAGCTGTAAAATTAGCATCTACATTTAGCCCTAAACCTGATGTGTTCGCTACAGTTTTTGCAGGGCAAGATGTTGGAGCTACTGCAAAAGCTAGAGAATATATGAGCCCTTTTCCTCCTTCATCTCCATCAATTGCTTTATTTAAAGATGGTCAATTAATTCATTTCATAGAAAGACATCATATTGAAGGAAGATCCTCACAAATGATTGCAGATAATTTAAAGGACGCTTTTACTCAAGCTTGCTAGATAAATCTTTGAAAATTATTTAAATAAAAAAATTACTTAAAATTACTTTAAGGAGCTACTACCTCTCCTTTTTTCTGAGTATTTTTTATAAAAAGATTATTTGTCCTAGTTTTAATAAATTTTGTATCTTGCACCATTAAATATATACACTAAAATAGTATTAAGAAATGAAAAAATTACTACTTCTAGGATTTGCATTTATGATGTCGATTTGTACAATTAACACAAATGCGCAAACTATTTCGTCTGTTTCCACCACCTCCCCAATATTATGTTTTGGTGACATGGCTTCTATAAACGTTCAGGTGAATCAAACTAATCCACCCACTGTATTAAAAGTTATAGTTGGATATTATCTTTTTGGTACATTTATCCCAATTACCTCTACAAATAATACAACAGCAGTAAATATAAATGTTCCTGGATTAGCAGCTCAGACGTATACGATTAGGATAGTAGATTCAGTAGATTATTATGCTACTAATCCTGATGGAAGTAATCCAAATTCAATTTATGATTTTACAACACTTAATATTACTCAACCACTTCAATTGTCTAATACGGCTGGTCAAGGCTCCACATTACTTTGTTATGCAGATTGTGACGCTCAAGTTAACATAAACCTGATGGGAGGGACCCCTCCTTATTCCATTGCATTTGGTTCGGGTATTTCAACTACAATTTCAGCCTTTGACTCGCTATATTCCAACTTATGTGCTGGAAATTATAATATTGCAGTTACAGATGCTAATGGATGTCAAACAACTGGATCTTCCCCCACAAGTATTACAGTTTCAGAACCCTCACTACTGACACCAAATGGCAGTATTACATCTAACTGGAACGGCGAGGATATTAGTTGTTTTGGCGCATCAGATGGTGAAATTACAGCCTCTGTTTCTGGCGGTACTCCATCATATACTTATTCCTTAGATGGTATTACTTACGGAAATTCTGCAGTTTTTTCTAATCTTTCCGCAGGGACATATACGGTTTATTATAGAGATGCAAACGGTTGCGACACTTCTGAACAGATAACATTAAATAACCCTCCAGATTTATCAGGAGTTATTTCTATTACTACTCAAGTATCTTGTTTCGGAGTTTGTGATGGGGTATTAGATTTTCAAGTAGATAATATTTTAACCGGAACAGCTCCTTATACTTATTCAATTAATGGTGGAGGTTTTCAGAACTCTAGTACTTTTACAGGGTTATGTGGAAACACAACATACTCCATCACGATAATGGATGCCAATAATTGTACTTTTACGGCAAATACGTTTTTACCTGCTCCTACATCCGTTTCCTTTACCTATACAACATCTGATTATAATGGTTTTGACATAAGTTGTAACGGATTTAGTGATGGAGAAATTTTATTTGACGCTCCTTCAGGAGGTCAACCCCCTTATTCTTATTCTGTAGATGGAGTCACTTTTAGTTCTAATATGTCTTTTACTGGTTTGTCTGCAGGAACATATAATGTTTCTGTCCAAGACGCTAATGGTTGTGTTAATACAATAGTAGTAAATCTAACAGAGCCATTACCTTTTGCAATAAATTTCACAATAGATAATTTAGTAAGTTGTCCTGAAATTTGTGATGGGGAAATAAGCGTTATGCCTTCTAATGGAACAACTCCAATTCTTTATGATTTAACAGGATATTCTACACAAACTTCACAGTCTTGGACAGGGTTGTGTGGAGACATAACTTTTGGATCATATAACTTAAGCGCTACTGATGATAATGGATGTACCGCTTCAACAAATATTTCCTTATCCGAGCCTTTGCCATTTAATTACACTGTAGATTCTGTAACAGAAACGTGTAATCTAGTAAACGGACAAGCTTCTATTTCAGTAACACAAGGAGGAACTATTCCATACGCATACTTATGGGATGATTTATCTGCACAAACAACTGCTACCGCTACTAATCTTTCTACAGGTATGTATGTTGTACGAGTTACAGATGCAAACGGATGTCAGTTTATAGAAGATATTTTTGTTCCTGAAGCAGCTATTACTTTAAGCTTTGATAGTATTCCTCCATGTAATGGAGGTGCTGATGGATCAGCTACAGTAAATCCAAATGGGACTCCACCTTATAATATTTTATGGGAGACCGGAGTAACTACTAATACCATAACAGGCTTAAACCCAGGATACTATACTGTAACAGTTTCAGACGCTACAGGTTGTGCGATTATTGATTCTGTAGAGGTTCCTGCGTCTGCTATTGTTTCAATGACATTAGATGTCCCAAATTCCACATTAAGTGTTTTATGTAATGGATTTCAATCAGATACTATTACAGTAATCGCTAATGGAGGAACCGGTCCTGGAACTTATCAATATTATATACCAGGGGTGTTTCCAATACCTCAATACAATAATATTTTTAGTGGATTATATGCTGGTACTTATGATGTTTTTGTTGAAGATGCAAATGGATGTACAGATGTTGTTTCTGTAACTATTACAGAACCAGATGTAATTTATTATTCAGCAACTTCTTCGGATGTGAGTTGTAATTCTGGTTCTGATGGATCTGTTTGGGTTGATTCAGTTTCTGGAGGTACCGCTCCTTATTTTTACTCATGGAATACAGCTCAGAATACATCTATAATTAATAATTTACCAGCAGGAACTTATACTGTTAGTGTAACAGATGTGAATAACTGTGCCTCTAACCCACAACAAGTTACGGTTGTTATTAATGAACCTTCGATTTTAACATCTAATATAAATATTATCAATCACTCTTCATGTGCTGGTAGTCAAACCGCTGCAAATGGTGAGGCTCAGGTAGTTGTTTCTGGAGGTTCTCCAGGATATAATTATTCTTGGTCTACAGGTACAAATACAGATAATATTTCATTATTGTTTCCAGGAACATACACTGTTGATATAACTGATGCTAATGGGTGTATGATTACCGATACAGCAGTTATAAATTCTGGAACAAATCCTATTTTGGATGTAACAGTACAAAATGTTTCTTGTTATGGAGCAAATGACGGTATGATGATTACATCTGCTGCTTCTGGAACTGCTCCATATCAGTTTTCTTCTGATGGAGGTAATACATTTGTTCCGCTAGGAACACCATTTGGACCTTCTGGAGAAGCATCTTACTTTATTACTGTTGTTGATGCGGAGGGATGTACGGATTCAGACTCTATTTTTGTAAACGAACCGGATGAATTAGTCATTACATCTTTAACAGTACAAAATGTACTTTGTTATGATAGTGCAAATGGAGAAATTACAGCAAATGTTTCTGGAGGTACCGGAAGTTATTCTTATTTATGGAATAATGGACAAACCTCAAATCCTGCACTAAACTTAATGCCTTCTACTTATAATGTTGTGGTAACTGACTCAATGGGTTGTAATACTAGTTCATTAAATGAAAATATTACTCAACCAGATAGTTTGTCTATTTTTAATATATCTATTACAAATGTTAGTTGTAATGGAGGATCTGATGGGACTGCTATTTCTAATGTTACAGGAGGGACCCCAAATTATACTTATATCTGGAGCGGAGGGTCTGATACAAATTTAACCGCAGGAACTTACACCTCAACAATTACGGATGCTAATGGTTGTGTAACCACAAAGGATTTTACAATCACTGAACCATCTTCAATTTCAGTTCAGTTTATAAGAGATTCAGTAGTTTGTTTAGGTGGTGATGATGGGATGGCAACAGCGATTGTTACTGGTGGGACAGGATTATATAACTTATTATGGAGTGATGGAAGTACTACTAATATGGTAAATACTTTTAATGCGGGTTATCATACTTTAACTGTAACAGATGCAAACAATTGTGTGTTTGTAGACTCTGTAGAGATTTTAGAACCATCGCAATCTATAGAGATAGATTCTTTAATTGTATCTGCTATCACGTGTAATAATGCAAACAATGCTTCCATAACAGTGCTAGCTACAGGAGGTCAATTGCCATATGTTTACTCAAATACAAATGGAGTATTTACACAAAATGGAATATCCTTTATCAATCTTTCTCCTAATCAATATATAATGTATGTTAGAGATATTAGAGGTTGTATAGATAGAGATACAATAGTAATTACACAACCAGACTCTTTGTATATTGACAGTACAGTCTTTTCTCATATTACTTGTAATGGAGCGAATGATGGCCAGATTTTAGCGATTGACGCTTATGGAGGCACGCCTCCTTATTTATATTCTGTAAATGGAGGAGCGTACCATACAAATATGGCTTATTTCCATTCTTATGGTCCGGGTACTTATACCGTACAGGTCGTAGATGCTAATAATTGTTCTGCACAAGACATAATTATTATTGAAGAACCAGATGTATTAGATGTCTCTATTACTACATCATTATGGAATGGATATGAAATTAGATGTAATGGAGACAACTCTGGCACAGCTTCAATTTCAATAAATGGAGGAAACGGACCGTATATTAAAACAGTGTATGATGCATCTAATAATATATTTTATACGGGAACATTAAACTCTATTACAGGTTTGTTGGCCGGAATATATACATTTGAAATTACTGATGATAATGGATGCGTACATCAAGAAGTATTAAGCTATCAAGAACCAACAGCTATATCTCATAACTTTGTTATTGATCATATTACCTGTACTGGATGGACAAATGGATCTATTACCTGGAATGGTTCTGGAGGGGTTGGATCATCAACAACATATTCTTACTTATGGAACACTGGAGACACAACTTATTCATTAGGTAATATTGGAGTTGGTAATTATGATATTACTGTAACAGATGAAAATCAATGTTCTTCTAGTGCTACTGCTGTTGTAAATGGAAATAGTGTTCTTTCTACTTCTGTTGGAACGACACTGGACCCAACGTGCTGGAACTATTGTGATGGAGAAATTACTATAAATGTAACAGGAGGGGTTCCTAATATAAATGGTGCAGGAACTTCTATGTATAATTACCAATGGAATGATGTGTTAGCTCAAACTACACAAACTGCAATTGGTTTATGTGTAGATGATGTTACAAACTCATCTACATTCATATGTGTAGTCACAGACGCTTTAGGATGCACTACAACCGAAACACATATATTGTCACAACCAGAAGAATTTGAGATTTCAATTTGGCAAACAGATGATATTTCTTGTTATGGAGGAAGTAATGGTTCATTATCTGTTTCAACTACTGGTGGAAATGCAGGTAATGTAACTTATACATGGAACACTGGACAATCTTCTCCCCAAACTTCTATTAATAATTTATCGGCAGCAACTTATGTTGTTGTTGCTACTGATGCTTTAGGTTGTATGGACACAACAGATTATACAGTTTCTCAGCCTAATGAATTAGTATCGAATATTGCAGAAGTTGATATTTCAGATGTTTTATGTTTTGGAGAATCAACAGGAGAAATAAAAGTTACTGTTGTAGGAGGTTCTGTTAATGTAAATGATCAATACACTTATTCTTGGACTCCAAATATTGGAAATGCAACTTCTTCCTATGATTTTGGTACTAGTATTGGAACGGGAACATTATCAGATTTAGACACCGGAATATATCAAGTTACAGTAACAGATATTAATAATTGTACCTCAACTTCTAATATGGTATATGTTGCTCAACCAACAAATCCATTAAGTATTTTTACAGACTCTACAGATAAAACTTGTTTAACAGAAGGAACTGCAACAGCTTATGTATTAGGTGGTACACCAACATATAATTATTTATGGACTCCTGGAGGACAAACTACATCTACCGCAACAGATTTAATTCCAAATACTACTTATACTGTTGAGGTGACGGATGAAAATGGATGTACCATATCTGACCAAACTCATATTAATGGACATATGAATATATTCTTACCAAATAATGATGATGTTTTTGATACAACTATCTGTTTTGGGAAATCAGTATTTATTGATGTAGAAGATAAACCGAATCATTTATATGTTTGGACATATAATAATGAAAGTGAGATAATTTCTAATTCATCTTCTATAACTTTGAGTCCTGATGCAGGAATAAATAATTATACTTTAACGATTACAGATTTAGCAAATTGTCCAAATGACCCATTTAGTGTTAGCGCTTCAATTACGGTAAATCAATTAGATATAAATCCGGTTGCAACTCCAAATCCTATTGTGTTAGGTGAGCCTACTACAATTGAATCTTCATATAACTATTCTAGCTTTATATGGTCATGGGACAATGAAGTAGATTCGAGTAATTCTATTACAGATTACCCAGAAGTTTCTACTACTTATTATGTAATTGCCACAGATGCTATTGGATGTCAAGGAGAAGCCTCAGTTTATGTTGTTGTAGGAGCGGTTCCTTATGACGCATTTTCTCCAAATGGAGATGGATATAATGAAGAGTGGGAGATTTTAGACATTGATAGATACCCAGGTGCTGAAGTGAAGATATTTAATAGATGGGGAACTTTAATATTTAGTTCGACAGGAGCAGATTATAAGAATAATAAATGGAATGGTGAATATGAAGGTAAACCATTACCAGTAGGGACATATTACTATACTATTAACCAAAATGATGGCTCAGATTTGCAAACTGGAGCTGTTACTATTGTAAGATAAATTTAAAATGATGATGAAAAAAATAAGTCTATTATTTGTGTCAATTTTTATGGGAAGCATGTTGTACGCCCAACAGATTCCTCAATTGTCACAATTTATGATAAATGATTTTGCTATAAATCCAGCAATTGCAGGTATGAACGATTATTATCAGATTAAGACATCTGTAAGAAATCAATGGGTCGGCATTAATGATGCTCCAAAAACTACTTTATTAAGTATTTATGGTAGATCTTCTGATCATGTTGGATTAGGGGGGTTAGTTTTTAACGACCAGGTTGGCCCTACTAGTAGAGCTGGAGCTTCATTAACCTATGCGTATAATTTTAATTTATCTGAAACTATTAAATTATCCTTAGCTCTATCGGGAGGATTTACACAGTTTAAAATTGATAAGGAAGGTTGGAATCTAGCAAATCCAAACGACCCTTTAATGATTGGAGGTGAAATTGTAAATTTAGTTCCTGATGCAACTTTTGGATTAAATATGTATAGTGAAGATAAATGGTATCTTGGAGCTTCTGTACCGCAATTATTAAATAGTGAATTAACTTTAACAGATATAGATACAGTGACTTTAGATGCTAGTTTAGCGCGTCACATCAATGTTCTTGGTATGTATAATATAAAAGTGAGTCATTATTGGGACATTCAACCATCTGTATTGTTTAAAACTGTTTCTAATCAGTCTCAGATTGATATAGGATTAAAAACTGTTTATAATGATAAATTTTGGATGGGGATGGACTATAGAAACAATGGAGATATTTCCGCATTATTAGGGTTTAATATACAAGATAGATATATGTTAGGGTATTCTTATGACATTCCTAATTCAGATATAAATAGCTATACTTCAGGTTCTCATGAGTTTATGTTTGGAATTACGTTTAAACCTTCAACAGAGAATCAGATACTGAGATAAAGTATAAAAATATATAAATAAAAAAGCCCTTTATCCAGAAGGGCTTTTTTTATGTTGTACGATTAATCTGAGAAAGAAATGTACAACCCAAAACAAGTATTACGACCAGTACAAACTTACAACTATAACTTATGTTTGAAAGTGTTTGAAAATCAAGTTATAAACAGAAAAATGTTAAAACTATGATTCTAAAATAAATAGATCTGAACATATATAATCAGAAATAAATTTACCTTTTGTAGTTAAGTATATCTTTTCTTTTTCCAGATAAATATCTTCTGATTCCAACCATTTTATCATTTCTTTTTTGAGGTGAATAAAAGTGTCCATCCCAAATTTAGTTTTTATAAGATTTAAATTTATTCCCCAAATTGTTCGTAAAGATGTCATAATATAGTCATTATATTTTTGGGGATTTGAGAGGCATTCTTTTTCAAAAGGTAAAACACTTTTATTTATTTGTTTAATGTATTTTGTGTTATTAGAGATATTCCATTGTCTGCTATCTCCATCAAAAGAATGCGCAGAAGGACCAATGCCAAGATATTCCTTACCAAGCCAATAGCTAGAGTTATGTTTAGAAAAATAATTATTTTTCCCAAAATTAGATATTTCGTATTGTATAAATCCTCTTTTCTCACACTCTGAAATTAATATTTCAAAATGTTTAGAGGATTCAATATCCTCTAATTCATTTATCTGATTTGTATCTATTAGATGTTTCAGTTTTGTTTTTTCTTCAATAGTTAGTGAATATGCTGAAATGTGTTGTATCTCCAAACTAAATGCTTTTTCTAAGTTTTTTTTCCAATCGTTTAAGGATTGATTAGGTAAAGAAAAAATTAGATCAATAGATATGTTGTCAAATCCAATATCTTGAGCATCTTTAATACAATTTTTAGCCTGTATGCTATTATGAGATCTGTTCATAAATTGCAAATCCCTATCTTTAAAAGATTGTATACCAACACTAAGTCTGTTTACTCCTAATTTCTTTAATATTTTTAACTTTTCTTTTGATAAATCATCAGGGTTACATTCAAAACTGACCTCAGTTTCATCTTTTACTTCAAAATATTCCTTAATCTTATTAAATATTTTTATTAGATCCTCTTCTTTTAATATTGAAGGAGTACCTCCACCAAAGTACAAACTATTTAACGATTTGTTTTTTAGGTATGATTTTCTTAAATCAATTTCTTTAAGGATGCTATCTATTAGATTCTTTTTATCTTTTTGCGAGGTTCTAAAATAGAAGTTACAATAGGAGCATTTTTGTTTACAATATGGAATATGTATATATATAGAAGCCAATAAAAATAGTTTTATTTTTTATGCGAATATAAAACTATTTAAGTTTGCTTTAAAATCATCCTTTTATTATACTTATCGACCTTAAGTAATTAACCTTTTGTTTATCTTTGTGTCAGAACAAGTATTTTTATCAGATGTCAAATAAATTTCGGAAATGAGCGAACAAGATATTTTTTCAAATTTAACTCAAGAGGAAAGAGAAATTATAGTAAATAAAGGAACGGAAGCCCCTTTCTCAGGAGAGTATAACGACCATTTTGATGCTGGAATATTTATTTGTAGGGCATGTAAAAGCCCTTTATATGAGTCAAATACAAAATTTAATTCTGGATGTGGATGGCCTTCATTTGATGACGAGATAGAGGGATCAATTTCTAGGCATGAAGATTTAAGTGGGGGAAGAGTCCGAACAGAAATTTGTTGTAAGAAATGTGGTGGACATTTAGGACATGTTTTTCATGGAGAACAAATTACTGAGAAAAACACAAGGCATTGTGTAAACTCCTTAAGTATACAATTCAAAAAGTACGATAATTTATCTATTGCTTATTTTGGAGCAGGTTGCTTTTGGTCTGTTGAAAAAATCTTTAGAGACACAAAAGGTGTTTATATGTGTCAGTCAGGATATATGGGTGGAGACACAAAAAATCCAAATTATAGAGAGGTTTGTACTGGAAAAACAAATCATGCAGAAGTTGTGGAGATTTATTTTGATGATAAAGATGTTTCGTATGATTCTTTACTTCAAATATTTTGGGACAATCACAATCCAACAAGTTTAAATAGACAAGGTTTAGATCTAGGAACTCAATATAGGTCTGTAATCTATTATACGTCTATCTTTCAAAAAGATTCTGCGAATAGTTCTTTAATTGTAGCTCAAAAGAATTGGGATAGATTAATAGTAACTCAAATTGAAAAATCAACAGTTTTTTACAGAGCGGAAGAATATCATCAGAATTATCTCAATAAAAATAATTTAGGAACCTGTTCTTTATAATTATTTCGGTAATAAGATACAAAATGTGGTTCCCTCATCTTTATTCGAACTTTTCACATAGATTTTTCCTTTATGATAATCCTCTATAATTCTTTTAACCAAAGAGAGTCCTAATCCCCATCCTCTTTTTTTAGAAGTTATACCAGGCATGAAAATAGATCGGATAATAGATTTATCAATACCACCACCAGTATCTGATATCTGAATTTGAATTTCATTATCTTTTTCAGAGCAACTAATACTAATACTTCCTTCTCCTTTCATAGCATCTGCAGCGTTTTTACAAATATTTTCAATAACCCATATAATAAGTACTTTATTTAGCTTCACATTTTTACGTATTAGAGATATTTTTTGAAGAAATTTAATTTTTTTAGAAAATCTTTTCTCCATATATGAAACAGAATCATTAATAATACTTTCTAAATTTTCTTCAGTAAGTTCTGTTTTTGATCCAATTTTAGAAAAACGTTCGGTAATTATTTCTAGCCTTTTGAGATCTTTTTCCATTTCAATAATCATACTTTTGTTTTCTTCTTTTTGTTTCAAAAGTTCTACCCAAGCCATTAATGAAGAAAGAGGAGTGCCTATTTGATGAGCTGTTTCTTTTGCCATACCGGCCCATACTTGATTTTGTTCCGATTTTCTGGCGGCATTAAATATAAAATAGGCTAATAAAACAAAAAGTAGAATAAAAACAAATTGGTAGTACGGATACCATTTCATCTCATCTAGAATTTCTTTAGTAAATTTTTGTTTTTCTAAAGTAAATTCATGCATCTCACTAGTTTGGTCAAGAATTGCAGAGTTTTTATAATATAACCTTTGTTTTTCTCCAAATACATCTATAAAAATTGAATCTCCCACATTTTTCATTAGCTCCAATTCTTTAAGGATAAATTCTTTTTTCTTTTCAGGATTATTATTTATATCTTCTTGAATTCCCAAATTTCTAGTTTGTAAGATGTCATGACATTCATCAATTAAAATAAGGGGAATATGAACATTTTGTTTAACAATTTCCATTGAGAAAGAGAAATCTCCTTCAATTTCTGGATTCATATTGTTTAGGTGTTGTATGGCTTTTGCAAAATTTGCCATATTTTCTGATTCTTCTCTTTCTAACGTTTTCTCATTTTGTTTTAGGGTTTCAATAGATTGACTAAGAGAGTTGATAGATTCTTCTAATGAATTTTCTAATGAACGTGTAAGATATATAGATAGTGATGATATAATTACAGCAACTATAAATAATGCATATTTCCACTTTTGTTTTCTTTTATAAAAATCCATATTAGTTATTTTTCGTCTTCCCACTCAATTTCAAGACCAGAATCTTCTTCTACCCATTCTGGTAACTCTTTTTCTTCCAAATCAGGTTGATTTAATATCTTTTCTTTAATTATATTTTTTATTTCTATAGTTTCTTTCTTTATTTCTTCAAAGACATCTCCTTTTAGTTTTACTTTATCTAAAGATATTTTGTAATCATCCACATGTCCTCTCATTTTTACTTGTATTGTTGTTTTCCCTTCCATATTTTTTCTAATTTCATCCACATTAACGGATTGTCTTTCCTTTACTTTTCTCCCCAACACATCAGAAAGAAGCAGCCGAATCCGATAATCCATTATATTGTTAAAACTATGACTTCCGGATACATGTACGCTTAATGCTGTAGAGCGTATGTCCATTTCAGGTATTATAATTTTTTCGTTTTCTATTCGAATTGTGTTTTCAAGAGTAGCAAATTTTACGTTTTTTAGCTCATTTAAACTTACATAATCAGATAAATTATACATTGGTTCAAACTCAATAAGCTCTCCGTTCTCAATTTTAAGCTGTGCATTTACATTTAAAGAAGGTGTGTAAAATTTATAATCTTTATCCCACATTGACTGTATATACATATTAGCTGTAGCAAGTCCTTTTATATTTTTATCTGTCACAAAATTTTGACCAAGATTGTTAAAACTTTTAAACCCATCTGAAATATTAATTTTATTTAAACTAATATTAGATTTTAAAACTAAATCATGAAGTTTATTTTCAAAATAATCAAAACTTGCAGAAATTCTGCCATCAAGAGTTTTCATTTCTAATTTTTCAGAAGAAAGTTTTAACTTATCCATATCGTATTTTAAATTACCCTTAAGTTTCTTGGCATTAAATTGTTTGTACCAAAAAGATTCTACATTTACCTCTAAATCAGTTTCTATCCATTCAGGCAGAACTGTACTAAATTCTTCTCCCTCGTTAGTTCCATTGATTTCCGTTATAGTATATAGTTCTTCAAACTTCATGTTTTTCGATAAAACATCTCCAGTAATATGTATCTTACTTCTCTGATTTATCAGATATAGAATAAGGTCTGATATTTCTCCTTTAAAATTTAAGTCAGTATTGCTAACATTTAAATTTTCATCCGGAAATTTTACAACATTATTCTCTACAATCCAATTCATTTCTTTAGTTTCAAATTCTAAATCAGATTCTTTATAATTAAAATACACATCTTTAAAATTTAAATTTGCAGAATGACTAGATGAAGAAATAAATTCAAATATTTTGTCATCAAAGCTAATATTTCCATTATAATATATAATGCCAGAAACATTTCCATTTAGATTTCTGAAAGGAGAATCTTCTAAGAAATGATTCAATTCTAATAATTGCCATGAAGAATATAGGTTGGTATTCAGATGATAATTATTTAAATTAGATAAAGTAAAGTCACCTTGCAATTCCCCGTCATTTTTAGTTGAACTAAAATTATTAAACTCAAATTTAGAAGTTGAAAAGTTTCGATTTTTTCCGTTGTTAAAATTTCCTTCAGATCTTATATTAGTTAGTTCAAAATCTACTGTTTTACTTTTGTATCCAGATTCTTCTAATGTGAAATCAATATTACAATAAGGATTTGTAAAATATTTATCTTTTTTCACATGAATTGTAGCAGATATACCACCTGATAAAAGATGATTTTTAAAGAGATAATGAAATCTCTTAGGGGAGGAGTGTATTATCTCTATTAGTTTTGCAGAGTTGACTTTACAATTTAATTCCCAAGTATTGTCCAAATAATAATAATTTACCTCTTCAAAAAAAGATTCATTTATTTTAGCGTTTGAAGAATGTAATAGTATTGAATCTTCTTTTATAGAAATTTTAGAGTTCAACAAAACAGATTTATTGTTTAAATACTCCAAATTATCAATATACAAATTCGCGTCCTCTAAATCAGATTTTAGATGAATAATATTATTATCCCAGTTCTTAAAATTTAATATTGAAGAATTAACTTTTGTTTTTAAGAAGTATTTATTTTTTAGATTTTCATACACTAGATTTGTATTCTCTATTTCTAATGAACTAATCTGTAAACTTTTTTCTGTAGAATTAGAATCTTTAAGTATGTGGAAGTTAGGAATTCCATTCTTAGAATATTTTAAATGAATATTCCCATGTAATATGGAGATATTAGAGATTGAATAATTACTTGTTAAGACGTCCAGTAAATTTAATTTGACAACTCCAGTTTTTGCAAACAACAAACTATCTGTATCGCTTTCTTCAGCACTAGAAATTAATAAATCAGTAAAAGTAACAGAAGCATAAGGGAAATTTTTAAACAAAGAAAAATTTATTTCTGATAATGATACTTCTTTTTTAATCTTAGAGTTAATATTGTTAAGGATTACATTTTCAATTTGCTCTCCAAACAGTAAAGTAAATCCAGATCCTAATACAATAACAAGAATTACAATTAAAGAAATAACTTTTAATATTTGTTTTGATTTTTTCATTTAACAGCTAAAATTACGATAATCTGAATAAATAACGAAAACAGAACAAATTTTATATAAAATTATAATCTTTTTAATAAGTTTATTTCCTCATCTGATAAAAACCTTGATGTCTTTCTAGGTATATCTTTTTTAGTTAATCCTCCAAAAAAGACTAGATCTAGTCTAACCACTTTGTAGTTAAGATGATTAAAAATTTTAGAGATTATATTCCTCTTATTTGATTTTAATGCTATTCCAACTTCTGTTTTTTCTTTATCTAGTACATATGAAATAGTATCTACCACTATTTTTTCCCCATCTATTATTAACCCATCTTTTATCTTTTTCAGATCTAAAGATTTTAATACTTTATTTAGACTAATATGATATATCTTTTTAATTTTATTTTTAGGATGCGAAAGTTTCGAAGACAATTTCTCGTCATTAGTAAATAATAATAATCCGCTTGTGTTCTTATTTAATCTTCCAACAGGCAAAATCTTTTCTTTAGTGAGCCCTTTAATAAGTTCAAAAACAGAATCTTTTTTCCCAAAGTGATCTAATCTACTAGAATAATTTCTAGGTTTATTAAGTAATAAATATTTTTTTTTATCGGACTTAAGGGTTCTCCCATTAAACTTTACTATATCTGTTTCTTGAACTCTATATCCCATTTGTATAATTGACTCTCCATTTACCTTTACTACACCTGCTTCAATTAATTTATCAGCTTCTCTTCTGCTACAAATTCCAGCATGAGCTAAGAATTGGTTTAATCTCATTGATCCATCATCAATTCTTTTTGTAGATTTTTTGCTATTAGAGTTAGTTCGAAATTTCTTTCTTCCATACTTTTTTTGATTTGTAGAGTCGAAATTCCTTCTATCTTTACTAGATGATTTTTGTCTTGTTTTATTATTTCTCATGAGACATGAATTTTTTGAAAAGAGATCACAAAGATATTGTTAAAATCCATTTATTAAGTGTTGGACACTTAATATCTTCTCCTAACTTTCCAGCTTTTTGTTTGTTGTCAGTTATTTTCGAAAAAGATAAATAATAGAATTAATATAGGTCACTTTTTTTTACCACTTCTCCATTGCTGTATATATAAAAGAGTATAGTATTTTTTGTTTCATTTACTTCTCTGCCTAAAACATCCACAACTTTTACTAATTTTTTGTTGTCACTAACTACTAAGTCTGAACTTATGTTATTACATGGCAATAATGGGAAAAGAAAGTCACTAAAGAAATCAAGAGATTGTGTAAATTGAGAATTAGAATTGCCACTAGCAGCCCAACTATGACCCTCTCCATCAAAAATTAGTTTATCATTATGAAGGTTAACTAAATCAGCTTGCGGATGAATTTCTCCTGCTCCACATAAATTAACAACAGCAGGATTATTTAACGCAGGAGCACAATAATAATTAACAGTATTATCATTAGTTCCTTGAGCACTAACAATTGGAGATTCATTTGAATTAATCCATGTAAAATCATGTATTCCACCAGCTAAACTAATAACACCTGAAATTTCAGAAGAATAACCATTATTTCCTGAATTTCCCTCAATTGTTCCTCCAATTGAACCAGCAAGATTTTGAATATTTGCGGGTAATTCAGTGATATCACTTATAAAACCTTGGTGAATTGCTATAACAGCCCCAGCAGAATATCCTCCGGCAAAAATTGTCTCTGGATCTATTGCATATGTATTGCCATTTTCAGCCACGTCTTTTCTGAAAAATCGTACAGCAGCCTTTGCATCTGAAACTGCTTTTAAAACTGTTTCTAGTTGAACATCTTGACTTAATAAAAAAGAAAACATGTTAGATAATCTGTAATTAATTGACGCACAAACATAACCTCTTCTAGCAAAAGATTCACAAAAATCAACACAATCAGTCATACTTTTATCTCCTAAATAAAAAGATCCTCCGTGCATGTATATAATTACCGGCCTATTTGTTTCTGTATCACCTTCGGGCATATAAATATCCATTTCATGTTCTAAGTCAATAAACACGTCCGAGTAGTTCACAGTTGTTTTATTTACATTAGTAAATATTTCTGTTTCATATCTCCCATTACATTGCGAAAAAACAGAATATGAAACAAGTAATGATAAAGTAATAAAAAATAGTTTTTTCATATTTAAATAATTTAAAGCTAATATAATGTTAATTGATATGAAAGCATTAAAAATATTACGATTTTAATTTTAAAATCTGCTTTTCAATAGTTTCATCTTCAATCTTAGCAAAAAGTAAATTAGCTTTATCAATTGATGTTCCCGCATGCAAATTCTGTTTTCTTGCATCCTCCCAACATAAATCTGAAATATTCAACATTTCTTTTAATGTGTTTGATGAGAAAGGTAGAAACGGTTCTGACAAAATAGATAATGAAGCTGCTACTTGTAGAGCAATATTCATAATTGTTTTTGTTCTATTTTCATCTGTTTTCTTCAGTTTCCAAGGTTCAGTATCTGCCAAATATTTATTACCCAATCTTGCTAAATTCATTAATTCGTGTAAAGCTTCTCTAAATCTATATTTTTCTATTGACGACCCAATAAGTTGTGGATACTTGGATAAGCTTTCAAGAACTTCCTTATCATATTCATTTAAAGCACATTGTTCCGGAATAACTCCATCCCAATACTTATTAGTTAAAACCACCACCCTATTTATAAAGTTACCATAAATAGCAACTAATTCATTATTGTTTCTTGCCTGAAAATCTGACCAAGTAAAGTCGGTATCTTTGCTTTCGGGGGCTGTAGCACATAAGGAATATCTAAGAGAATCCTCCTGCCCTTTAAATTCTTCTAGGTATTCATGAAGCCAAATAGCCCAATTTCTGGAAGTGGATAACTTTTCCCCTTCCAGATTTAAAAACTCATTTGCAGGAACATTGGTTGGTAGGTTAAAATTTTTATTTAGTTTTAATATAATTGGAAATATAATACAATGAAAAACTATATTATCTTTCCCAATAAAATGTATTAGTTCAGAAGAATCATTTTTCCAATAATCCTCCCAGTTTTTATCGTTATCCTTAGCCCATTTTTTTGTCGCAGAAATATATCCAATTGGAGCATCCATCCATACATACAAAACCTTTCCCTCTTCACCTTCTAAAGGAACCTCTACTCCCCAATCTAAATCTCTAGTCATAGCTCTTTCTTTAAGCCCTCCATCAATCCAGGATTTACATTGTCCTAAAACTTGATTTTTCCAATTTTTAGGATCATGATGATTCTCGCCATCAAGAAGACCATTTTCTATCCAGTCTTTAAGCCAATTTTCATGATCTTGCATCGGTAGATACCAATGAGAAGTTTCTTTTTTTATAGGACTATTTCCGCTTAGTGTAGATTTAGGGTTAATTAGTTCATCAGGACTTAAAGTGCTACCACATTTTTCACATTGATCTCCATATGCATGATCATGGCCACATTTGGGACAAATCCCTGTAATATATCTATCCGCAAGAAATTGTTTATTCTCTTCATCATAAAATTGCTGACTAACTTTTTTAGTCAATCTATTATTGTTTTTTAAATTTATAAAAATTTCTTTGGCAGTTTCATGATGTAAATCTGAGCTTGTTCTGTGATAGATACTAAAACTAATTCCAAAATCTTTAAAAGCTTGTTTATTAATTTTATGATATTTGTCTACGATTTCCTTAGCGGTAACACCATCTTTTTTAGCTCTTAATGTTATGGCTGCTCCATGTTCATCAGAACCGCAAATAAAAACAACATCGTTCCCTTTCAATTTTTGATATCTCACAAATATATCTGCTGGAAGATATGCTCCTGCAATATGGCCAATATGTAAAGGTCCATTTGCATATGGTAAGGCGGAAGTTACCGTAAATCTTTTTTTATTCATTTATTTTTTTAAAACCGTTGGGACTTTAAAGTAGTCTGAATCTTTTTGGGGAGCATTTTTAAGAGCATCTTCTTGAGAAGTAGACATAGCAACCTCATCAGATCGTAATACATTTTCTTCATCACTTAAATAAATTAAAGGTTCTATACCTTCTGTATCTAACTCAGTTAATTTATCTACAAAAGCAAGAATTTTTTTAAAATCCTCTATCATTTTTTCATTAGAAAAATCATCAAATTGTAGCTTGGAAAGCTTAGCAATATCTTGTATAAGTTTGTTATTAACTTCCATAAATTTTTAATTGTTCAAAAATAGTATTGTATGCTGAAGTATTCAAACTTTCTACAGCATTTTTATCTTCTGTATTTGCTTTTATTGGTTTGTGCACTTTTACTCTAACAATACCAGGATATCCTCTATAATATTCTTGAGGAAAGTTCTTTTTATTATCTAATAGGGTAATAGGGACTATAAAGATGTCCTTTTCTACCGCTAGTTTAAATGGACCATTCTTAAATTTCTTTAAAAATATTTTTGCCGGAGGAATACCTCCTTCCGGGAAAATACAAACATTTAATCCTTTATCTAGTTTTTCTCCCGCTTTTAAAAATGCAGCATAACTATCTCTGATTTTACTTCTATCAACAATTATTGAATTCTTTCTATAGAAATATCCAAATAATGGGATAGAAACTAATTCTTTTTTCCCCATAAATAGCATTGGTAACGGTATCGCGGCAGTTACTAATGGAATATCTAAAGTAGAAGCATGGTTTGGACAAAATATATATTTTCTTTTAGGGTCTAACTTTTCTTCAAATTCAACTGTCCAAAATACACCTGACATGATCATAAACATTCCAGACCAATATTTTGTAAGATAATTTACAACCAAGTTATTTTTGACAATAGCTGTGAAGAAAAATAAAGTAGGAATAAAAACTATAAATGCAATTATAAATGAAATTAAAAACCATAACCTCCAAATAGAACTAAAAAGATATCTTATCCATTTCATTAGGCAAAGATAAAAATCCTATTTTTACAGCATCAAATTTTAAAATAAATGGCCAGAATACTTACAGGAATACAAAGCACAGGAACTCCTCATCTAGGAAATTTATTAGGAGCTATTATTCCTGCAATTGAGTTATCTAAACAAAAAGATAGTGAAAGTCTATTTTTTATAGCTGATTTACATTCATTTACTACAATAAGAAATGCGGATGTATTAAGAAACAATACTTATGCCACTGCTGCAGCTTGGATTGCTTTTGGATTTGATACGACAAAAAATTTATTTTATAGACAATCGGATGTTTCAGAAGTAACAGAACTCACGTGGTATTTAAATTGTTTTACTCCTTATCAGAGGTTACTGTTGGCTCATTCATTTAAAGATAAATCAGATAGATTGTCAGAAGTTAATACAGGATTATTTACCTATCCTGTACTTATGGCTGCCGACATATTATTGTATGATGCGGAAATAGTCCCAGTTGGGAAAGACCAGGTACAACATTTGGAAATTACTCGAGATATTGCAAGTAGATTTAATCATAAATTCCCTAATTCTTTTGTCCTTCCTGAAACAAAAGTAGATGAAAGAGTTATGATTATACCTGGAACAGATGGTCAAAAGATGTCTAAATCTTACGATAATTTTATTGATATTTTTCTCCCAGATAAAAAGTTAAGGAAGCAAATCATGGGAATTCAAACAGATTCTACAGCATTAGAAGACCCGAAAGATGCTGAAAATTGTAATGTATTTAAGATTTATAAATTAATAGCTTCAGAGAAACAAACCTCTGAGTTAAAGAGAAGGTATGAATTGGGAAATTTTGGTTATGGCCATGCTAAACAGGAACTTTTTGAACTCATTTGCGATAAATTTAATGAAGAAAGAGAGAAGTTTAATTATCTTATGGAAAATAAAGATATTCTAGATTTAGAACTTTCAAAAGGAGCTAAAAAAGCAAGGTTTATTGCCCAAGAGGTGTTACAAAGAGTAAGACAGAATATCGGATACTGAAATGGATAAAAGAATAGTTAAATTTATTAAAGATCATCATGTGCTTACTTTGGCTACTTCTTCTAATAACTTATCCTATTGTTGTAATGTTTATTATGTGTATAATGATCAAAATAATTTCTTAATATTTTCTTCTGATATATCAACAAAACATGTAAAAGAATTCATACAGAATCCAAATGTTGCTGGAGCTATACATTTAGAAACTAAAGCGATTGAAAAAATACAAGGAGTTCAATTATTAGGCACTGTCTCGGAATTGAATGGAGAAGAACTGAACATCGCCAAAAAGTTATATGTAGATACCTTCCCTTATGCAGAAAGGATGCAGCTCCATTTATGGAAAATGAAATTAAAATTTATAAAAATGACAAATAATCAAATTGGATTTGGGAAGAAACTGATTTGGGGGAAAATTAATTAATTCAAACATAAAAAATTATCTATTCTTATATTTTTCATAGAGCTCTTTTTGGTGGTTGTTTAAATCCACAATATTTCCTTTTATAAAAGCTTGCTCTACATTGTTCCCAATCATATCCAAGGCATCTCCAGTACTAATAAAAAATGTAGCATCTTTTCCTGTTGCAATACTCCCAGAGTTTTTTTCGATCCCAAAAATAATAGATGTATTTAAGCTTAAGGCGGCAATAGCATGCTCATACTCTAATCCATAGGCTACCGCCGTTCCTGCAGTAAATGGAAGGTTTCTTGTTCCCATAGCTTCCATATCTCCATTGTAGGCAAAACAGAATAAAATTCCTTCATCTTGTAATTTCCTTGGTAAACTAAAATATTCATCAATAGGAGCATCTTCATTTGATGGCAAAGAATGTACTCTTTTTAATATTATAGGAACATTAAATTCTCTTAGGGTTGGTAGAGCATTTAATGCTCCTTTTGCTCCTACAATTACTACATTTTTTACTCCAACACTTTTAAAATATCGGATAGATTCTCTAATTTCATTTGGATATCCTGCATTTACATATAGATTTTTTGTGCCGTTAAAGAGACCCTTCATTGCCTCTAATTCAATGTCTATCTCTGTATTATGTTGATAATAAGATTGTGCTATTTCAAAATATTTTTTTATCTCTTCAACCCCTTTTTTATAGTCCTTATTTTTTGATGTACTTCCGGGTTGTGCCCACCATCCAGAAGTATAGTAAGCTGATGGCCAATTCAAATGGATCCCATCATCCGCTCTTAATTGAGCGTCCTCCCAATTCCACCCATCTAAAAACATAACAGATGATGATCCAGAAATTATTCCTCCTCTAGGAGTAGCTTGAGTTATTAGCACGCCATTAGTCCTAACTGTTTTTAAGATCTTAGA
This sequence comes from Flavobacteriales bacterium, assembly GCA_002697625.1. Taxonomy (GTDB): domain Bacteria; phylum Bacteroidota; class Bacteroidia; order Flavobacteriales; family BACL11. The sequence goes on along the minus strand of NZWX01000048.1, from coordinate 53,316 downwards.
GTCGGTATTATATGCAATTAAAGATCGAACATTTGGATTAAACTTACCTACCTCATCAAAATCTTTAGTTGCTCTAACCGCATCAATTTCTGTCATACCTAAAGTATTATTTGGAGAAATAAATGCGGGATAAACATGTTTGCCATATATTTTTATAATCGTATCGAAAGCGGTAGGATCTATCCTGATTCTATTAGCATCTGCAACAATGTCAAACTTTCCATTTTTTACAACAATTACAGAATTCTCTATTCTTTCCCCAGTTCCTAAATGAGCAATTCCACCCAAATATAATATTGATTTTTGTGCTGAAATACCTAAGGAAAAACAGAACATAAATACTACATATATTAAATTTTGATTCATAGTCTTAAATTTATATTTAGTGACAAATGTGTTTTCCTGTATGACCCTCTCCTTCAATTGTATTGCAGTGATAATATTTTTCCTCTACAAATTCTACTTTTTGAGATTTTTGATCAGTATTCCCATTAATCATTTTATTAATAATTCTCATTTTTTCTTTAATATCCCTTTCCATTAGTTTCTCATTTTTTTCTTTATCAAATAATAATCTTCCATCTACATAAGTTTTTTCCGCCTTAGTATATACAGAAAGAGGATGTCCATCCCATATAACTATATCTGCATCTTTTCCAATTTTTATACTTCCCATTTTATCATCAAGATGAAGAAGTTTTGCAGGATTTAATGTTACCATTTTCCACGCGTCTTCTTCGGAAGTCCCCCCATATTTTACCGCTTTTGCAGCTTCCTGATTTAATCTTCTTCCCATTTCTGCGTCATCCGAATTGATTGCAGTTACTACTCCTTTATTATTGAGGATAGTAGCATTATATGGTATAGCGTCATTTACTTCAAACTTATAGGCCCACCAATCAGAGAAGGTGCTCGCTCCCGCTTCATGTTCTTTTAACTCGTTAGTAAGTTTATACCCTTCTAAAATATGAGTAAAGGTATTAATGGTAAAACCCATTGAATCAGCAACATGCATCAACATATTTATTTCAGACTGAACATAAGAATGACAGGTAATGAATCTCTTAGAGTTTAAGATTTCGACTAAAGCATTTAATTCTAAATCTTCTCTTGGAGGAGAAGTTTTTCTTTTCTTAAAGATAAGGAGACTATTATATTTATCCCAAGCGTCTTGATATGCTCTTGCTCTGTAAAACGCGTCATAAAAAACTTGTTCTACCCCCATTCTGGTTTGAGGGAAACGAATAGTGTTAAAATTACCCCAATTAGATTGTTTTACATTTTCACCCAGAGCAAATTTAATAAAACCGTCCGCACCCTTTATTTTCATTTCTTCTGCAGAACTCCCCCATCTTAATTTAATAAGTGCTGACTGACCACCAATAGGATTAGCAGATCCGTGTAATAACTGAACTGCGGTAACTCCCCCAGATAACTGACGATAAATATTATGATCATTTGGATTGATTACATCTCCAATACTTACTTCCGCGGTTACTGATTGACTGCTCTCATTAACTCCTCTACTGATAGCAATGTGAGAATGTTCATCAATAATTCCACAGGTAATATGTTTGTTTGAACCATCAATAATTTGTACTTGAATTTTTGATTTTGGAAATACCATCTCTATCGTAAGATCTTTCCCAATAGCAATAATTTTTCCATCATTGATTGCTATATCTGTATTTTCTAAAATTCCTTCTTCTTCATTAGTCCAAATAGTTGCATGCTTAATAATAGTTGGAACTGATACTATTTCATATGCATTTCCATAAGATTTATTTGGAGTCCAAATTGCAGGAATAATAGTGTCATATTCTATTTTAAAATCCTTTTTCTTTTCTGTTATTAACGAATCTCTAGACATGGTAAATTCAATATTTTCCCCATTCAAATTTTGATATTTACCTTTGAACAATCCATCTATAAAATCCGCTGAAGCTCTTTTGGATATGTTTTTTGTATTAAAAACTATGTTATTGTCATCTTTAGTAACCTCATAAGATACTGATATTGTATCTGAGATTATCTCTACCATTTTTGGTTTATCAATAGATCCAGATATAAAAATGTTTTTAGTTTCATTTTCAGATTTAAAAGTATAGTGTCCTCTAATATCAATATCGTCTTTTATATTTATAATATTTTGTCTTCCACTTGTCCAATTTTCATAAATTTTTCCATCTTCAAAAATGTCAGAACTGCAGATAATGAAGTTTGCTTTTTTTCCTTTTTCAAGAGTTCCTAGTATGTTTTCGCCTCCAACCAATTCTGCTGGGTTAATGGTTAGTGCGCGTAAAGCATCTTCTTTGGAAAGACCTTTTTCAATTGTTGTTCTAAGGTTTTTTATAAAATCTCTATGATCTTCTAAATCAGACATTGTGAAACAAAATTTTATAGAATTCTCAGATAAAATCCTGGAGTTAAAAGGAGCTGTTTCCCAATGCTTTAATTTGGAGAGTGTAATTATATCACTTTCTTGAGGGTTTTTAATTTCATATTTTAAAGGGTAATTTAAAGGTAATATTATTGAAAAATTATAAGATTTCAATTCTTCAATTCTTTGATATTCTTTTCCATTTCCTTTTACAATAAAATCAATCTCAAACTCATCTGATATTTTATAAATCCTACTATAGTCTGTTACTAAATTAGATTCAAAAACATGAGGAAGATCCATTTGCTCATTAAATGCATTGAAAGATAAATTAGTTGTTTTATTATTATTCTTATGCCAGTAAGCATCTAAAAAAAGTTGTTTTAAAAGAGCTACGCTTCCCATCAGAGAAGTTGGATATCTCTGCCTAGAGACTCCCTTGTTAAATGAAAAAAATGAAGCAGCTTTTTCAGAAAGGATACTGTTTTGTTCCTTCTCATTAGATAACGAAACTAAGCACCCTGTTCCTCTAGATATTCCGTCTTGTTGGTGTGTTAATACTACTCCAAAACCAGATTTCAAATAATTTTCAGTTTGTTTTTCGTTATATGTAAATCGATCCACTGCATTTATTTCTGGGTGAATTGATTCATTCCAATGATATGCCCCTTCTTTTTTACTGTCATATTGGGGACGATAAACATATTCTCCTTTTGGTGGTTTTATTAATCCATAATCTGAATATAAATCAATAAAAGAAGGATATATATAATCTCCTTTCACATCTTTAATAATTGCCCCTTCTGGAATTGAAACAATACTATCGACTGCAAGTATTTTATCCTCCTGAATTAAAAGAGTTCCATTTCTAAATTTTTTGTCAGGAGAAACAATTAAATGTGCATTTGTAAAAGCATAAATAGGTGCAAAAGTAGATTTCACTCCGTTTTCCGGGAAACTCTCTTGAGCGAATGCGGGTGGTATTATTACTAGTAAAAGTATAATTTTTATAAACTTCATATTTTAAATATTAAAGGCGCAATTTACCAATTTTTAACAAACTAAATTTTGTTTCTTTGCATCATATTAAAAAAACATGAAAAATTTTCTTTCATTAATAACCCCCAAATTTATTTCTGATAGCTTACAGATATATAGAAAATCTGGTTTTAAAGGTCTTATTAAAGAGAAGGGGTGGAAGTTTGTTTTCTATTTTTTCATGTTTTATTTAATCAGAGATTCCATTATATATATTTTGATACCATATTTAATTGGTAAGCCAATTTTTAATTGGTAAATTAATTTTTAATAATTTTGTAAAAAAAAAATGATGAAAACATATCAGGCTAATCTAATCAATAGTTTAACATTAATTTTAATGCCAATTTGGGCTTACCTTACTTTTGAAGCGACAGCTGAAAAGCCAGAGCAATCAATAACAGCTTTGATTCCTCTATTTTTGGGAGTCATATTATTATTATTTCATAAAGGAGTAAAAAATAATAATAAAATAATCGCTCATCTGGCTGTTTTGATTACCTTAATAGCTATTGCTGGTAACGCGTCAAAACCATTAATTTCTGCGATAGAAGAGGGTAGAACTCTTGGTATTGTTAGAACATCCTTAATGATTTTAACATCAGTAATTGCAATGATAACATTTGTAAAAAGCTTTGTACAAGCAAGAAGGAAATAAAATTAATTGCAAGAGAAAGCGATCCTAATAGGTTTAATTACCCCAGAAGTAACCCTAGAACTTGTTGAAGAATATTTATTAGAGTTAGATTTTTTGGCCAGAACAGCTGGAGCTAAAACTGTAAAACAATTTACTCAGAAATTACCACATCCGGATAATAAAACTTTTTTAGGGAAAGGAAAAACAGAAGAGGTTTGTGAGTTTGTAGAAGCCAATGAAATTGATATCATAATTTTTGATGATGAGCTTTCTCCTTCTCAGTTACGAAACATTGAGAGAATTTATAAATGTAAGATATTAGATAGAAGCAACTTGATTCTTGATATTTTTGCCTCCCGAGCGCAAACGGCAAAAGCTCGTACTCAGGTAGAATTAGCTCAATATCAATACCTCTTACCGCGGTTAACCCGAATGTGGACTCACTTAGAAAGACAAAAAGGTGGTATTGGTATGAGAGGTCCTGGAGAAACACAAATCGAAACAGATAGAAGAATTATTAAAGATAAGATATCTCTCTTAAAAAAGAAAATGGTAAAGATTGACAAGCAAGGATTTACCCAAAGACAAAGGAGAGAGCACTTAATTAGAGTTGCTTTAGTTGGTTATACTAATGCTGGGAAATCTACTTTAATGAATAGTTTGAGTAAGTCAGATATATTTGCGGAAAACAAGTTATTTGCTACACTTGATACAACTGTAAGAAAAGTAGTTTTTCAAAACCTTCCTTTTTTACTTGCGGATACTGTTGGATTTATCCGAAAGCTCCCACATCAACTTGTAGAATCCTTTAAGACAACTCTAGATGAGGTTAGAGAATCTGATTTATTATTACATGTAGTAGATATTTCAAACGCTTCATTTGAAGATCATATAGACGTAGTTGAAAGAACAATAGCAGAGATTGGAGCTTCAGATATTCCTTCCTTGATTGTTTTTAATAAGATTGACAAATATACATTTACTGCAAAGGCCGAAGATGATCTAACTCCGATGACTAAAGAAAATATTTCGTTAGAAGACTTGAAACAAACTTGGATGGCTAAATCCAACAATGATGCAATATTTATTTCGGCATTAAATAAAACTCATTTTGTAGAATTAAGATCCTTGCTATATGAAAGAATAAAGCAGTTACATATAAAAAGATATCCATATAATAATTTCTTATATTAGGATATATTCTGTAAATCTATTAGTTGTTTATAATGGCCTCCAAGCTTTACAAGCTCTGTGTGGTTTCCTCTTTCTACGATTCTCCCTTTATGTAAAACAATAATCTCATCTGCATCTTTTATAGTAGACAACCTGTGAGCTATCACTAATGTTGTTCTTTCTCTCATTAAATTAGAAAGAGCATTTTGGACTAATTTCTCAGATTGAGTATCTAAGGAAGATGTCGCTTCATCTAAAATTAAAAAATCAGGATTCTTAAGAATTGCACGTGCAATACTAATTCTTTGCTTCTGACCTCCAGAAAGTTTATCTCCTTTTTCACCAATATTTGTATCATATCCAAGCTCAGATTCTAAGATAAATTCTTCAGCATTTGCTATTTGTGAGGCTTCAATTACTTCCTCTTTACTCGCTTTAGGATTACCTATCAAAATATTGTTATAAATAGTGTCGTTAAACAGTATAGATTCTTGAGAGACAACTCCCATTAATTGTCGTAAATCTGATATTTTTATATCTTTTATATTGGTGTTATCAATACAGATTTCCCCTTCATTTATATCATAAAAACGAGCACACAAATCTGCTATAGTAGACTTACCACTACCAGATTTTCCTACAATAGCAATTGTTTTCCCCTTACTAATACTAAAACTAATTTTATTAATAATTGTAGTATTCTCATACCGAAAACTCACATTATTTATACTGACCTTTTTTGCTATTTTGTTTATAGAAATAGGATTTTCGGCATCAGTTATATTGTTTTCAGCATCCATCAATTTATATACTCTAGCAGATGCAGCTGCTCCTTTTTGTAATCTGTAGTAGGCAGTAGTGAATGATTTTGCTGGAGGAATTATTTGTGAGAATATTAATATATACCCAATAAATTCTTCTGCGCTTAAAAGAGAATCTCCACCTAAAACTAATTTTCCTCCAAACCACATTACTATAACCATTATTATAGTACTTAGGAATTCACTCATAGGAGAGGACATATCTTTCTTACGGAGTAAAGAGGTCATTAATGATTGATATTTTTTACTTTCTCTATTAAACTTGTTGTGAGCATTTTTTTCTGAGTTAAACAACTTAATTACTTTTAATCCACCTATATTTTCATCTAATACAGATAAAATATCACCCATTTTTCCTTGACTTTTTTCTGAAGATTTTTTTAGACTTTTACCAATTTTAGCTATTATAAAACCTGTAATAGGAAAAAGTAAAATAACAAACAAAGTTAATTGAGGGCTTAGTATAATAAGAGTTATTAAATATATTATTATTTGTAATGGGTCCCGAAAAATCATTTCTAAGGAACTCATAATAGACCATTCAATTTCTACTAAATCAGTAGTCATTCTTGATGTAATATCTCCTCTTCTCTTTTCAGTAAAAAAACCAATTGGTAACGAAATAACTTTTTTATGAAGATTAGTTCTTAAATCATGAACTACGCCATTTCTTATAGGCGTTAAAAAATACAATGAAAGGTATCTAAAAAGATTTCTGAAGAAGAAAGTAATAAGTATTAATGCACATATAAAAAATAGTGCATCTAATTTTTCTCCTGATTCTATTATGGTATTTATTTCAAAATAAAAATGATCTTTAATAGATTCGGGAGTTAAAGAAAAACTATCGGGTTGTATATTTTCCACTTCAATTGTTCCAAAAAGTAATCCCAAAAAAGGAATTGCCATTGTAAGAGATACTAAAGAAAAAAAGACGGTAAGAATATTAAAAACTATATTTAAAATAGCATATATATAATACCGTTTAGCATATTTTAATATTCTAAAAAAATCTTTCATCTGTGCAAATGTAAGGATAAGAAAATAGAAAAGCTATCTTTGCAGTATGGAAACTACACGACAAAAGAAAGTATCAAAATTGATTCAGAAGGAATTATCAATAATTTTTCAGAAGGAGACCCGTCAGTTTTTAGGAAAAATTTTAGTAACGGTAACAGGAGTCAGGGTGTCTCCTGATTTATCTGTTGCTAAATCTTATTTAAGTATCTTCCCTGTCAAAAATCCTGAAGAAGCTCTTTTAATTTTAAACGATAATAAAAAGGTTTTTAGAACTTTACTGGCTAATAGTTGCAGAAATCAGTTAAGGATTGTTCCAGAATTGATTTTCTACTTGGATGATTCTGCAGAATATGCTGAAGAGATTGATAGATTACTAAAGAAATAATTTCTAAAAAATGAAATTCGCTTTTTTTATAGCAAAACGATACCTGTTTACTAAAAAGAATAAAAGTATAGTAAATATTATTTCCTATATATCTTTATTAGGAGTGGCAATAGGAACAGCTGCATTAGTAATAGTACTTTCAGTTTTTAATGGTTTTGAAGGCATTGTTTTGGATATGTATAATTCATTTGATCCTCACATCAAGGTTGGTGCAACAAAAGGAAAAACTTTTTTCATAAAAGATGTAGAGGATAAATTAATGAAAATGAAAGGAGTAGAAAATTACTCTTTTGTTCTCGAAGAAAAAGTATTTATAGACAATAATGGGAACGAACAGATTGTAGATGTAAAAGGAGTGGATTCAAATTATTCTCAATTAGTAAATATAGATAGCGTTCTTAAAATTGGAGAATATTTTGACAATAATTTTTACAGAAATAAAAATGTACTGGTATTAGGAGCTGGAGTTTCTTATAATCTTTCAATAGACATACATAATATCAATAGTCAATTAGTTGTAACTGTACCTAATAAAAATTCAAAATACATAAAAAATAGCTCCGATATAACTAGAACAGCATTTACTCCTTTGGGTATTTTTTCTGTACAATCAGAATACGACAATAAATACGTTTTAGCTCCACTATCACGTGTGCAGAAGATGTTAGATAGAGAAGGAGAGTCTTCAGATCTAGAAATCTGTTTGTCTGATCCTGAAAAAATGCAAGAAATAAAAAATGATTTAGAACAATTGATAGGAGAGGGGTTTGTTGTAAAAACAAGATTGGAACAACATGACTTTTTGTATAAATTATTGCGCTCTGAAAAATTAGCTGTGTTTATTATCCTTACTTTTATTATGATACTTTCAAGTTTTAATATTATTAGTTCTTTAAGTATGCTTATGATTGATAAAAAAGATGATATTAAAACCTTCTGGAATTTAGGAAGTTCTAAGAATCAGATAAGAAATATCTTTTTTATAAAAGGTTTTTTGGGGGTACTGTTAGGAAGTTGTATAGGTATTGTTATTGGAGTCTTATTTGCAGTGTTACAACAACAATTTGGCTTGATTACTATGGAAGGAAATTTTGTGGTAAATAATTACCCTGTAAAAATAGATGTAATAGATGTACTGATAGTAGAGATAACTGTAATTATTATTGGATTGATTGCTTCTTATTATCCATCAAAAGTATTAACAGACAAATTTATTTTGAATTAAATTCATAATTCTTAAATTTTACTGCAACTTCATCTAAAGTCTCTTGTATTTCTTCTTTTGTATCAGAGGTTACCATTTTTATTCTATAGGGTTTAAAGTCTATTATCCCTTTAAAGTAATTGGTATAATGCCTTTTCATTTCAGCAATACCTAATACCTTTCCTTTCCACTCAATGGAGTGATTAAGGTGTTGTTTACAGGCTTCAACTCTTTCTATCATTGTTGGTCTATCTATATGTTTTCCGGTTTTTAAGAAATGTTTTATTTCATTAAAAATCCAAGGGTTACCAATAGAGGCTCTACCAATCATTGCTCCGTCCAAACCAAATTCATCTCTCATTAGTTTTGCTTTTTCTGGGCTATCAATATCACCATTTCCAAAAACAGGAATATTAATTCTGGGGTTATCTTTTACTGCTTTTATCAGAGTCCAGTCTGCAGAACCTTTATACATCTGTTTTCTAGTTCTTCCATGTATAGAAATTGCTTGTATCCCAACATCTTGTAATCTTTCAGCTACTTCTACAATATATTTCGTGTTGTCATCCCATCCTAATCTGGTTTTTACTGTTACAGGTAATTTTGTAGAGTTTACAATTTGTTTAGTCATTTCTACCATTTTCGGAATGTCCCTAAGAATTCCTGCTCCCGCCCCTTTATTTGCAACTTTCTTGACAGGACAACCATAATTTATATCAATAATTTCAGGCTTGACTCTTTCGCAAATTCTTGTAGCTTCCATCATGCTATCAATATTATTTCCGAAAATTTGAATTCCAATAGGTCGTTCAAAATCATAAATATCCAACTTCTGAGTACTTTTGTCCGCATCTCTAATTAAACCTTCTGAGGAAATAAATTCTGTAAACATTAAATCTGCACCATGTTTCTTGCAAAGAGCACGAAATGGAGGGTCGCTAACATCTTCCATTGGAGCTAACAGAAGGGGGAACTCTCCTAAATCTATATTTCCTATTTTTACTGCCATATTTTCACAAAAATAGTAAAGCTTATGAACCTTAAAGGAATCTTCCAAGATAAATCTTCTTCTTATAAGTTATTTATATTTATTTGTATAGTATTCTTGTCTTCTTTTCTTGGAGTTTTGTTGTCTTCAATTATCTCTCCTCCTGAATCAGAAATGTATAAACCATCAAATGTTTTTACATTAAAAATGATGCAACTGATTGTATCTGTCTTTATTTTTATTATTCCTCCTTTATTTTTTTCATATTTATCAAGAGTTAACACAATCAATATATTCGGATTTAAAAATAAATTTAAAAGACAGAATTTATTGTTGGTATTTTTAATTATGATTTTTATACAACCCTTTGTGGTGTATTGTATGCAGATAAATACCAAATTGTTGTACTTAGTTTCAGATTATATACCTTTAATCATTCAAAACTTAGAGAATATGGAGCAAAGAGCTTTAGAACTAACTACCCTTTTTCTAACTATGAACTCTGCTTCCGACTTGTTTTTTAATTTATTTTTAATTGCGTTAATACCAGCTTTTGGAGAAGAATTATTCTTTAGAGGGGTTGTACAACAATATTTACAAAAAATCTTGAAGAACCCTCATTTAGGAGTATGTTTAACAGCTTGTGTGTTTTCAGCAATACATATGCAGTTTTTTGGATTCTTACCACGATTTTTGCTAGGCCTTATATTGGGATATTTATTTTTCTATTCTGGCAATTTATGGATGTCTGTATTGGGACATTTTATAAATAATGCCTTAGGCGTATTGTTATCGTATTCGGCTTTTGCAAATAAGTTAACCCCAGATATAACTAATATAGAAAAAACTGGAATAAATCTCTCTCAGGCTTTTTTCAGCGTTGCAGTTGTGTTATTATTTTTCTATTTATATAAACAGATAAATAATAACGTTAATTAGCATCTTTCGATTTTTTAGTAGAATAGTTAATTTTAAGAGCGTTTACTTTTCTTAATTCTGTTTTTACATCTGTTACAATCCCCATTGTTACATCTGAATCTGCTTTGATAGAAGTAGTCATATAAGGAATTTCATCCTCATCTTTTGAAAGTCTTTCCGCATTAATAAAGTGTTGAATTTCCCCAACTTCTTTTCTGCTAAAAGTTACATCATTAAGTTGAATTCTGGCTTTAGTACCAAGAGTCGCTTGTTGAGTTTGTGTAGGCGATCCGATATAAATATAACTAACTAATGATTTCTTTTCCATCTTCTTTACCTCGGTTGCTTCTGGAGGACTGACTTCTACTTTAAGAGTAGTCTCTCTCATTACAGTTGTAACCATAAAAAAGAAAAGTAACATAAATACAATATCTGGTAAAGATGCAGTAGATATTGCTGGCATTGATTTTCCTCCTCCTTTCTTAAATTTACTCATTGTTTAGTTTGCTTTTGTTTCTGCCTCTGACACTTTCATTGGATAAAATTTCTTTACCGATTTTTGTTCATCAGCATCTAATTTATCAAAATCTCTTCCGAAATCGTTATTTGCTTTCTCATTTCTTAATTCGTTGTAGGCTTTAGTAAGCTCATTCTGAACTTGTATATACATATTGTATGAGGTGCCTTCTTGATTCTGAAGAGAAACAACCGCTTTCTCTGGACTCTCAGAGGAGTTGTCTTTCTTTCCATTATTACTTACAAAAGATTTTACCTCTTCTTTTAAAGTTTCGCTAATTAGTCCGTTTCCATCTATCTCTATTGTATTAGTAGGTGACCCGATACCGGCTAAAACTTTATTGTTTTTATTAATCAGCACGACATAAATATTTCTCTTATGTATCTCTGGAGTTTCTATGTTCTCTTCTGGCATAGGAGGTAATTTTCTGGAAATACCAGAATCTACATCCATAGTGGTGGTTACTAAAAAGAAAATAAGTAATAAAAATGCAATATCAGCCATAGATCCGGCATTAATTTCAGGTAAACCTCTTCTTTTACTTGCCATTTTTACTTGCTAAATTTCTTAGATAATTCAGTGATAACAATAGATGATACAGCAATAACCGCGAGAATATAGAAAGACCATAATCCCATTCCTACCATGTTTGATGTAGAAGAGCTAATGTTGTATTTTTGATAGGATACCAATACTTCATCAGAAGCAAGTCCGAAATATGAAAGAAGCAACACTATAATTAACCCACCTCCAGTAAGAAGTGTCTTTTTTGCTGACTTACTATTTGTAATCATATTTTTAACAGAAAAGGATACAATGACAAAGGTAGCAACAGCCAACATAATTACCGTAAGCCAGTAAAAAATATCTAAATTATTTCCAATAAACTCTCCCATATTATTTGTTATTTACAAGGATATCTACTAATTTGATAGAAGAATCTTCCATATCATTTACAATAGAATCTACCTTAGCTACTAAGTAGTTGTAGAATATTTGTAAAATCATTGCAACAATAAGACCAAATACAGTTGTTAAAAGTGCAACTTTAATACCCCCAGCAACTAATGAAGGAGAAATATCTCCAGCAGCTTCAATAGAATCAAACGCTCCAATCATTCCAATTACAGTCCCCATAAAACCAAGCATAGGAGCTAAGGCAATAAATAACGAAATCCAAGAAAGTCCTTTTTCTAAGAGTCCCATTTGTACACTACCATAAGCAACTATAGATTTTTCTACTTGTTCTAATCCTTCATTTGACCTGTCTAATCCTTGATAAAAGATAGAAGCAATAGGACCTTTTGTGTTTCTACAAACCTCTTTAGCAGCATCTATACCTCCACTATTTAAAGCTCCTTCTACATCATTTAAAAGTTTATCTGAGTTGATTGTAGCCATATTTAAGTAGATTATTCTTTCAATAGCAAGTGCTAATCCTAAGATTAAACAAAGAAGTACAATACCCATAAATTCAGGCCCACCTTCCATAAATTTTTGTTTTATTATTTGGTGGAATGTTTCTTCTTCAGTTGTTGCAACTTCATCTGAAGAGCTCTCTTCTGTTGTTTCTTTTTCAGCAATTTCTTCAATGGCTTTATCTTCTGTAGAAAATTCCTGATTATTTGTTGTGTCTTTGTCAAATACCGATGTCACCTTTGAGAACAACCCATTTTGTGCAAATACCGATAAATTCCCTGCCGATAAAAATGCAATTAAAGTCAATAGTGCAAATCTTTTTTTCATTTTTTTTTGTTTTTAAAAATTTAATGTCGCAAATGTATAAAAATATATTAGTTTTAGCTTGAAGCCTTTTCAAATCTTCTGTTTACTTCTTCCCAGTTTATTACATTAAAGAAGGAATTGATATAATCTGGTCTTCTATTTTGGTAGTTTAAGTAGTAAGCGTGTTCCCAAACATCCAAACAAAGTAAAGGAGTACCTCCACATTGATTCTCCATGAGAGGATTATCTTGATTTGGAGTAGAACAAATTGTTAAATCCCCAGAACAGTAGCATAACCATGCCCATCCAGATCCAAATCTAGTTCCAGCAGCTTTAGCAAATTCAGATTTAAAATTTTCGAATGATCCAAATGTATTATTTATTTCTTCTCCAATTTTTCCTGATGGATTACCTCCCCCGTTTGGGCTCATTATACTCCAAAACATACAATGATTATAGAATCCACCCCCATTGTTTCTAACACTTCCGCTTAGTCCGGCAGTAGAGCAAATCTCTTCAATAGATTTCCCTTCCAAATCAGTTCCTGAAATAGCATTATTTAGATTATTTGTATATCCATTATGGTGTTTGCTATGGTGTATTTCCATAGTTTTTTCATCAATATAAGGTTCTAATGCATTATATGCATATGGTAATTTTGGTAATTCAAATGACATAATTTTATTTTTTTAATTAAGAGTGCTAATATACTAAAAAGGAGAATAGTTGTTGTTTATTGTTTGTGTTAAAATTTCTCCACCGATTTCTAGAAGTAGTTTGTCATCTGTTTTTGTTATAGTCTTATTCTTTCTAGAGATATTTTTAGACAGAATACTTAAAAATTCTTCAGTAGTATTGAGGTTTAAAAAATTATAGATTTGTTTTAACCTATCTTCAGTATTTTCTATAAAGTCTTGATATGAAAGATGATAATATTTGTCTTTTGATAAATTTTTAAAGAATAAATCACTTTCATTTATGGATAATGCCCATTCCCACATTCCTTTTTGTTGATCAGATTCTAATGTGTTTTCATTACCAGAAAATTGTAGTAGTAATGTAAATTTATTTCCGGTAAACCAATTTTTCTTTTGAATTCTTTTTTCAATTGATTTACTTACTTCTAATCCATTTCTGCTCAAATATATATATTTAGCTTCTGGAAAACTTTTCTTTAAAAAATTCAGTCTAAAATTATTTATTGGCAATTTTTCCAGAAGTATAGATGCATTGTCTAAAACTTGTTCTCTAAAAAACAGGTTTCTTAACTTTGAAGTTTCTTTTTCAGAATAATCTTTTTCACTTGCACATAGCTTTGGATTTAGAATATTTTCCTCCCAAATATTAAATTCTGGATAACACTGGTGCCATAAATCTCTCCTTTCATTGAGGTATTTTATTTTAGGATGTAATGAAAGTGTCTTCCCGAGTATTGTTGTTCCTGATCTTCCGCATCCAATAATAAAAACAGGAGTGAAAGTAGACTTGTTCTTTTTAAACCTGAAAAGAATATTTTTTATAATTTCTTTAATCATATTAAAGTAAAATTTGCCAAGCATCCTCAGACTTTCCCTCTTTTAAAAGTCGCTTTGCTTTTTTGTGTTTCTCAGTTGTATTTAAATTATTTTCTTCTGATTTTTTATCAGGAACGCTTTCAGCAGACGCTAAAATTGCCAATTCACTTCCTGTTAGTATTTTAGAATTCCTAATATTTTCTGGTAAGTTGTCAATTCCCATTCCTATTCTAGAAATAGGTTTTACAATTTCATATAATGATTCCTTTGTAGTTTTTCCATACCAATTTGATCCTAAACGGCTAACAATATTTAATTTAAATGGATCAATTACATTATTCTCACCTAAAATAGATTCATCTATGTGCATTTTTAGAACCTCGCACAATACCAAACTTCCAGCACCTCCTTCCTCTCCTAGATGGATGACATCATTTACTTTACATTCAAAATTTATTGGAGACTCTTTTACTCTTGGAGGGTTGACTAAATCTGAATTTACCTCAGTAAAACCTGCTTTCTCAAATTCGTTTGTTTCCGCATCAAATTCGCAAGACGATAAGGAGACTTGTTGAGCAATATTTTTTGTAACTAAAGAAATAACACACTCTTTTACTTGTAATACATTGTCTAATGTATGTTTTGAGGTATTGTTTCTTACTCTTCTTACAGGAGAAAAAATTAAAATAGGAGGATTAATAGAAAAGACATTAAAAAAGGAAAAAGGACTTAAGTTTTTATTTCCATTTTGATCAATAGTACTTACAAATGCGATAGGTCTTGGTGTTATTGCAGCAGAAAGGTATTGATACAATCCGGTTGTCTCTCCTGAAACTACATCTATTGTTTTTATCATTTTTTAAGTTTTAGTATGGAATGATTGCTGTCAGATTTGACAATTTTATTTGTAATTTTTCCTAATCCTTCAATTTGCATTTCTATCTCATCGTTTTCTTCTATCCACCTTTCTTTATACCCTGGATTGTTTCTTTTTTTAGTGCCATTTAACTCTAACAAACATCCTTTTCCAACAGTACCTGATCCTATTATATCACCAGGAAATAATTCAACACCATAGGAAGCCCTCTCAATGATTTCGGAAAAACTCCAATTCATATCTCTTGCATTTCCTTCAGAAAGTAATTCTCCATTTACATAACAACTCATCCTTAAATCGTATCTCTTTCCAGTTTTACTATCAACGCTTCTTGGTTCTAATTCATCAGGAGTTACTAAATAAGGCCCAATGACATTTGCAAAATCTTTTCCTTTTGCAGGACCTAAATTCAATTTCATTTCTTCCAGTTGTAATTTTCTAGCACTTAAATCATTTAAAATACAGAACCCTGCAATATGATTTTCCGCATCTTTTGATAATATATTTCTGCCTCCTTTTCCTATGACTATCGCAAATTCGAGTTCATAATCTAATTTTTGAAAATGGTCTGGCATAAGCTCTATTTCTTGACCATCTCCATACATAGCGTTGTGATTTGAGAAGTAAAAAACAGGGAACTCATCAAATTCAGGAATCATTTCAACCCCTCTATTTTTTCTGGATGTTTCTACATGCTGTTTAAATGCATATGCGTCTCTAAATGAATTTGGTTTTGGAATAGTTGGTAATATTTCTATATCCTCAATATCATGTTTTAAACAACTCTCATTACAAATAAAATTAGCTACTTTGTCTTGATAATTTTCAATTTGAATCAAATCTATTAAGCAAATATCTCCAAAACAATTATTTAAATTATACACTAACGGATTTTGAAAAACTCCTATCTGTTCTGTATCAAGATTCTTTATTTTATAAGTAAGTAATTTCATTTACTATTGCAAAATTATCATTTTTATTTTACGGAAGTTATAAAACATACTTTGTTTATTTATTAGTCCTATATTTGCATAAAAATAACAAAATGCCAAGATATCATAAATTAGGTAAAATACCACATAAAAGGCATACTACCTTTAGAAAAGAGGATGGAAACATTCATTATGAGGAACTGTTTGGAACAATTGGTTTTGATGGGATGTCTTCTTTATTGTACCATATACATAGGCCTACTCAGGTTAAAGAGATAAAATCATCTTACTCGCTAGCTCCAGAAATTGCGGTGGAGAAAAATTTAAAATCTTATTTACTTAAGGGGTTTAACACTCCTAAGTTAGCAGATCATCTAAAAAGTAGAATTTCCATATTAATTAATAATGACGTAAATATTTTACTTTCAGCTCCAACTAATTTGGAAGAAGATTATTTTTATAAAAATACGGACGGAGATGAAGTGATTTTTGTACATAAAGGTACAGGTACACTTAGATCTTTTGTCGGAAATATTAATTTTAAAGAAGGTGATTATTTAGTCATTCCTAGAGGAATGATTTATACCATGAAGTTTGACACACCTGAGAATAGGTTGTTTATTGTAGAATCTTACACTCCAGTTTATACACCAAAGAGATATAGAAATTATTTCGGTCAGTTGTTAGAGCATTCTCCTTATTGCGAAAGAGATTTAAGATTTCCAGAAGAATTAGAAACACATGATGAAAAGGGAGATTTTTTGATAAAAATAAAAAAAGAACAAATGATTCATGAGTATATTTATGCTTCACACCCTTTTGACGTTGTGGGTTGTGACGGATATAATTTCCCTTATGCTTTTTCTATTCATGATTTTGAACCTATTACAGGAAGGGTTCATCAGCCTCCTCCAGTGCATCAAACTTTTGAAACAGATAGATTTGTAATCTGCTCTTTCTGCCCTAGATTATATGATTATCATCCAGAATCTATACCAGCACCATATAATCATTCTAATATTGATTCNGATGAAGTNNTNTATTATGTAGATGGAGATTTTATGAGCAGGAATCATGTTGAGGAAGGTTACATTTCTTTGCACCCAGCGGGAATTCCTCATGGACCACANCCAGGTGCCGCTGAAAGGAGTATTGGANAAACAAAAACNGATGAATTAGCTGTNATGGTTGATACTTTTGCTCCATTAAAGATTACAAAGAACGCAATAGNTTTATCAGATGGNAAGTATTATAAATCATGGATATAATATATAAAATTTATGAGTGAAATNAAAAATACTGAACACAACATAGAAAAAATATTCAAAGAAGCGCAAGATTTCTTGCCACTTCTTGGTACAGATTATGTAGAGTTTTATGTNGGNAATGCAAAACAATCAGCTTACTNTTTTAAAACCGCTTTTGGTTTTCAATCATTCGCTTACAAGGGTCTTGAAACTGGAAGTANAGATGTAACTTCTTATGTCTTGATTCAGGATAAAATAAAAATTGTTTTGACTACTCCATTAAANTCAAAATCTATTGTTAATGATCATTTAAAAAAACATGGAGANGGTGTTAAAGTAATCGCTTTATGGGTAGATGATGCAAGAAAATCTTGGNANGAAACAACGAGTAGGGGAGCTAAATCATATATGGAGCCCANAATAGAGAAAGATAANTATGGAGAGGTGATAAGATCAGGAATTTATACTTATGGGGAAACTGTACATATTTTTGTTGAAAGAAAAAATTATGAAGGTCTTTTTCTNCCNGGATATGAAGAGTGGAAATCTGAATATAACCCAANATCAACAGGTCTGAAATATATTGATCANATGGTTGGTAATGTNGGGTGGNATCAAATGGATAAATGGGTAAAATATTATGAAGACGTAATGGGTTTTGTTAATTTTTTNTCTTTTGATGATAAACANATAACTACAGAATATTCAGCTTTNATGAGTAANGTCATGAGCAATGGAAATGGACGTATAAAATTTCCAATAAATGAGCCAGCGGAAGGTAAAAGAAAATCACAAATTGAAGAATATTTAGATTTTTATGAANGNNCAGGAGTTCAACATATTGCTNTNGCTACAGATGATATAATTACTACAGTAAGTGAATTGCGAGACAGAGGAATAGNATTTCTATCTGTNCCNCCAGATGAATATTATAAAGCTGTTCCTTTAAGNCTTCAGGAACATAATCATGAACTAAAAGAAGATATAAANACTTTAAAAANACTTGGAATTTTAATTGATGCTGATGAGGAAGGATATTTATTACAAATATTTACTAAGCCTTTACAAGACNGGCCTACATTNTTTTTTGAAATNATTCAGAGAATGGGAGCAAAGGGATTTGGAGCTGGTAATTTTAAAGCATTATTTGAAGCAATAGAAAGAGAACAAGAAAAAAGAGGAACACTATAATTATGATAAAAATTGGAGACAAAGCACCGGAAATAAACTCTATTNATCAAAATGGAGAAAAGATAACTTTAAAACAATTTCTTGGAAAGAAAATTATTTTATACTTCTATCCAAAAGACATGACACCAGGATGTACAGCTCAGTCNTGTAATTTAAGAGANAATTANCANNANCTTNTAGANAATGGTTATGTNGTANTAGGATGNTCTGCNGANAGCNNNGAAANACANCAAAAATTTATTNAAAAATACGATTTGCCNTTTCCANTNATTTCNGANNAAAGNAAAGANGTNTTAAANNNNTATGGTGTTTGGGGACTTAAAAAGTTTATGGGNAAGGAATACATGGGNATTATGCGTACTACNTTTNTGATTGATGAGANTGGAATTATTGAAGATATTATNACANAAGTAAAAACNAAAGATCATNCNCAACAGATTTTGANAAAATTATAGAANAATAACAAAATGAAAANCCNATTACTANTTTTACTNTTATCTCCTCTTTACTTCTTAGTTCTCANNANANGATATATACTAAAGACAATGTATTTATGGGTTATGAAGAGGATTTAGTAAATGCATGTGTTAATGGAGCTAATGANGTCTTAAATATTGGAGGTAATNNTATAGCTATGAAAGATTATTGTAGTTGCGTNATGAATAGTTTAATGCCTAATTTGTATTCTTGGGAAATAGAAGNAGCTGCTANAAACAATACTATGNAGGAGTTGTTTATTAAAGANAAAAATTTAANTTATATAATGGATTGTATCGANCCNATTATGGANTCAGATNTATTAGATAATTATAATTATGGNGANCAGGANTTNTCAGATTATGATAAATCTATTATGATAAAAGGATGTGTTGAGGTAGCTATGTCNGAAGAAGGATTGGGNGACTTNTATGGGCTTANATATGAAGATATTTATAATTATTGTAGTTGTTCNATTAATAAGTTTGTTGCTTTAGGATATAATTTTGGTCAGCTAAAATTAATTGAAGATGAAAGTAGTGAAGTATTTAATGAAGTTACTATTCCGTGTATGGAAGAGATTTTNTCNGATAATGAAAGTAGTTCAGAGTATATAAANTCATATNNTTCNACAGATATTATAGGATACAAACGATCTTCTACAATTGAATTAGTTGATTATTTTAATTCATTGTATAAGATTAAAATTGAAATTGGAGGAATTGTGAAGTATTTCACATTTGATACTGGCGCTTCAGATCTTGTAATTAGNACNGATATGGCAATTGATTTAATAAAAAAAGGAGTAATTGAAGAGGATGACTTTTTAGGNGAAGAACCCTATACTTTAGCAGATAACAGTATTGTCTTGGCCGAAATAGTTAGATTAGACGGTATCATTATTGGTGATTATACTTTAAACAATGTAATTGTTGCTGTGATTGAAGATGGAAGTTTGTTATGTGGAGTAGGAATACTTAATAAATTCAAAAATTGGGAATTAAATCAAAATCCAAGTAGTTTAACTCTTTATAAATAGTTAAATTGCAGTGAGGAAGGGATTCGAACCCCCGAAACGATTTCTCGTTTACACGCTTTCCAAGCGTGCGCCTTAAGCCACTCGGCCACCTCACTAATTATTTTGCAAATCTATTAAAATTTAGTTGCTAATTTCTCCTCTTAAAGATTTTATAAAAAGAGATTTCTTTTCTCCCAAGCTTGTACAAATTCCATCCAAATGCATAAGTTTAGTAATAGCAGATTCACTAGTCATATTTTTAGCACTAATCACACCAATTTTATTTAGATCTGAGCTTGTTTCGTATTTTCCTTGTGTAACCTCTCCTGATAAACATTGACTACAATTTACAATAAAAACTCCTTTATTTATTGCTGTTTTTAAGGATGTAATAAACCACTCTTTATTTGTTGCATTTCCAGACCCGAATGTTTCTAAAACAATATTATTTGCAGAGTTTAAAACTGAAGAAACTACCTTTTCTGTTATGCCTGGAAATAACTTTAGTACCGCTACATCTTCCGAAAAATTAGTTTGTATATTTAATTCCTTCTGATTAGATGTAAAAAAGTAATTACTATTGTATTTTATATGTATACCTACGTCTGCTAAAGTTGGGAAATTAGGAGAGTTAAAGGCTTCAAATTGTTCTGAATTTACTTTTACAGTACGGTTTCCTCTCAGTAATTTATCTTCAAAATATACACAAACTTCTTTTATTTTTCCGCTAGCCGCTATTTCAATAGAAGTGATAAGATTTTCTTTTGCATCTGTTCTTCTTGCTCCAATTGGAATCTGACTTCCAGTTAGTATTACTGCTTTTTGTAATCCCTCCAACATAAAACTAAGTGCAGAAGCAGTATATGCCATGGTATCCGACCCATGAAGAACTACAAAACCATGCATCACCGTATAGTTTTCTTTTATTATTTCAGTAATTTCTATCCAATAATTTTTATCCATATTAGAGGAGTCAATAATCTTTTTTAAAGAGGTGTGATGCACTCTTAATTCCGGATTCTGCAATTCTGGTAAGGATGAGGTTAGTTTGTTAAAGTCAACCGCTTTTAAGGAATTGTTATTGGAATCTTTCTGCATTCCTATTGTCCCTCCGGTATAGATTAGTAAAATATTCTTCATTATATCTTAAATAAATTTTTTGCGTTAGATGAGGTAATTGTAGCTACCTCCTCCAAACTAATTCCTTTTAATTTTGATAGTTTCTCCGCAATATTAATAATATATTTACTTTCGTTTCTTTTCCCTCTGTAAGGAGTAGGAGCAAGATAAGGAGCGTCTGTTTCGAGTATCAAATGTTTCATATCTATTTCTGAAATTGTTTTATCCACTCCAGCATTTTTAAAAGTCAAAACTCCACCAATTCCTAAGTAGAAATTTCCCAAATTTATTACTCTTTCTGCATCTTCTACATTACCTGTAAAACAATGAAANACTCCACTTAAATTATTGTCGTTCAACTCTTCAACAATCTTTATAGCGGGTATAAATGAATCTCTTACATGAATAGCGATAGGTAATTTATNTTTTTTGGCAAGNTCTATCTGAAAACGAAATGCCTTTTTTTGTATGTNAAGCGTNCTTTTGTCCCAATACAAATCCAGTCCTATTTCTCCNACCGCAATAAAAGTTTCTTTTTCTAACATGTCTTTTACATGTAGTAATTCCTTTNCCATACTTTCTTTTTNTACATCACAAGGATGNAATCCCATCATNGGATAACAATTTTCAGGAAATCGACTACATAAATCTAACATAGAATCTGTGTGTTCAGAACTGATGTTTGGCAANAACATTTTACTTACGCCACAATCAATTGCATTTTTNACAACATTGTTTCTGTCCTCATTAAATTGATGAGAATAAAGGTGTGNGTGAGTATCTATAAACTTCATACTGCAAAATTAGGATAATTTCTTTAGTTTTACACTCGTGCAAGAATCATTAAAAATATTAGTAATTCGATTTAGTTCTATTGGAGATATAGTCCTGACCTCTCCTGTTGTTAGATGCTTAAAACAACAACTANATNCAGAACTGCATTTTGTTACAAAGAATGATTTTGTATCTTTAATAANAAANAACCCAAATATTGATAAGNTTTATTCCATACAAGATTCTGTTNCNGAAATAAAAAAGGAAATACAATNAGAAAATTANGATTATATTATTGATCTNCANTGTAATATTAGATCNTCACAAATCAAAAANTTAGGNAAGAAATCTCTNAGNTACAATAAACANAANTTTAAAAAATTCCTATTAACTNCATTTGGNATAAATCTATTACAAGANAAGCACACNATTGANAGNTATTTAGATTCTNTTTTGAGTTTAGGAGTTAAAAACGATAATAAAGGTTTAGATTTTTTCTTTTCNAANGAGGATGAGATTNANCTTTCTGTGTTCAANAATTCGTATGTTACTTTTGCAATTGGAGGAAGTCATTTTACAAAAATATTACCTACAGATAAAATAATTNAAATCTGTAANAAACAACAAAAACAAATTGTTTTAATTGGAGGAAAAGANGATNATCANAGAGGANAANNAATTGTAAAATCNTGTAATAATNTTGTAAANNCTTGTGGGAAGTACAGCATTAATCAATCNGCTTATATTGTAAAAAATTCAGACCTTTTAATAACACATGATACNGGNATGATGCATATTGCATCTGCTTTCAGNATGAAAATTTATTCTGTATTTGGAGGNACTCANCCAAGTCTTGGTTTTTNTCCNTATTTACCAAATTCAGAAANCAAAATTATAAAGGTAAATGACTTAAATTGTAGTCCTTGTCATAGNTATGGAAAAAGNAAATGNCCAAAAGGACATTTCAATTGTATGAATAAGATAAATGTAGANTTATTTNCCGAATAATGCTTTTAGCTCAGTAGCGTCCTCTGCATTCATTTTACCNGCTAATATTAAAGATAGTTGTCTTCTTCTAAGTGCGGCATCAAATCGTTCNTTTTCTTTTTTTGTTTCAGGNGTTACTTCCGGNACAGCAGTAGGNTTATTCATGTTTCCTACAGCAACAAATGTATAAATAGCTTCATTACATTTTGTTTTTATTCCAGANTGCATATCTTCTGTCCAAACATCAATTATTACTTCCATAGATGAATTAAAAGATCNGGAAATGTTAGCTTCTANNGTAACAATACTTGCTTGNGGAATAGGATGTCCNAATGACACATTNTTTACAGANGCNGTTACACAGGTTCTTCCTGAATGCCTTTGAGCAGTAACAGCAGCTACTATATCCATCCAATGAAGGAGTCTNCCTCCCATTAAGTTNTTNAGATTATTTGTNTCGTTTGGTAAAACAATTTCCGTNTGNATTGTTTTTGATTCTGAAGGTGTTTTTGNAGTCATATTATAAAGATANAATCCAAGNGGATTTNTTTTCTGATTTTAGAATNNNNAAAGCTAAATTAGCTTCTTCTTTTGTTNCGAAACTATCAAAAGAAACTCTAATCAAACCTCCTNTNGTTGTTCCAACAATAGAGGAGTTATANTTTTCTGNTTNTAATTTTTTTACTAGTTTTTCAGCATTANTTTTNTTCCCAAAAGCNCCAGCAATTAAATGAAAATTCTTTTCNATAATAATATTCTCTTCTTCTATANNTTCAACTTNANGGAGTAGTAATAACATCTTCTNNCTTTATAGAAATATTCTNNANATTTTCNGATTCCAATTCAGANATTTCTTCNGTATTTTCAGANATAGAAAATGGATTAAAGTTTGCCATTTGAGAATAAATATTATTGATTTTCTNTTCTTGTGTAATGCTAATTAANGACAAACCAATAATTGGCAATAAAATAGCTGCNGCTCTCCAANCTCTATTNCTTCCTTTTTTGNTAGAAATTGGAGCTGTTACTAGNTCTATTTTTTTGTTTATAANATCTACTTTNTNAGTTTGTTGAGATTTTAACCCAAAAGANTTAAGATTATAATTAGTAAAAGAATCTTGTAANAANAAAATATTTCCNTCAATNCCTATTGAAAGNAANCCAACTTTTTCAATTCTGTAGGTTCGGATGCTTTGTAGTTTTTCTTTAATANTNGACACATACTCTTCTAGATTTCTTTTTGCTTCTTCATTTGTNATTTGNTCAGAAANAGCAATNTGATTTACAAGTAATCCGTCATTGGTTTGTAAATTAGGATTNAATAATATTTCTTTAGNAGGTGGNGAAATAACTCCAGTAGTTTCATTTAANACNGCAGAGGTATTATTTNCTACAAATCCTCCAAACTTAGGNATAATTACNCAATCGTGTANAAATAAAAGATTNGATATATATGNAGAAATTGTATTTTTCATTNGTGCNAAATTATACATTTTTTGTGTGTAATTCNACAATCTTATCAATATCTTCTNTNTTATCTACTGATAATGGGTCAAAGTCCGTGATTCCCACANTAATAGNATANNCNTTCTCCATCCATCTTATTTGTTCTAAATTTNNNTCCTTTTCTTTTTNGGTTGGTTTAAGTTGTATTAATTTTTNAAATACCTCAATTCTAAAAGCGTAAATACCAATGTGTTTAAATATTTNCTGNTTTNTAAATTCTGATTTTNTTAANTCAGAATCTCTTNTNAAAGAANTAGCAATNTTTTTATCANTAAAAGTTACTTTTACTTTGTTTTCATCAGAATAAGTTTCAAAATCATCTATCTTTTTTGCTAATGTAGCTATTTGAACATCTGNGTTTTNAAACAATTCTANNAGATTAGTAATTTGTTCTGGATTTATAAAGGGNTCATCNCCTTGAATGTTAACTACNATNTCGTAATGTTCNTCTAAATTTTTCATCACTTCNCCACATCTATCTGTTCCANTNTCATGATTNTTAGATGTCANNATAACNTCNCCNCCAAAAGATTTTACATGAAAAGNAATTCTNTCATCATCAGTAGCAACTATAACTTTATNTANTAAGTTGCANTTNGAGGNTTGTTGGTAAACTCGTTGAATCATNCTAACCCCCATGATATNTGCAAGNGNTTTACCAGGAAATCTACTAGAATNATATCTNGATGGNATTATTCCTATTACTCTCATTAAATTTTCATNTTACACTGAATAGCAANAGTTCTTGGGGGCATCATATTTGCTGGTCTACTCATGTATTCGGTATTAAATACATTATTTATTACAATTCCTATTTTTGTAGTAGGGTTTAACTGATAAGAAGTTCTGAAATCTACAATAAAATCCCCATTTTTAAAATTTTCCCTAGCTTCATTGATTCCTGTAACTGTAGTCTGTTCAAATGCTAAACTGGTAAATATCCAATCAATATTTCTCATAAAATCATTATATCTAAAACTAGATCCTAAGGAAAATTTATTATAGTTTATCTCCAAATCTAACTTAGCAATATGCTGGTATCTATATTTTAAGATAGTTGGATCGGAACTACTGTTTGCATATGTGATATTCACTATAGAGTCAGCATCAAAAGCATGTTGTGTTTGAGCATAAACTTCAGATGTATCTAAAGAAATAGGATTCATATAGGTGTATCCACCTAAGATATTAACGCTTAAATTATCATTTAACTTTCCTAGACCATTAAAACTTAATTCTAAACCACTTATTCTTGTTTTTCCTACATTGACTGATTTAAAACCTATTCCTGGGTTTTCATTACTTTCAAACGCTTCCCATTGTCCAAAGCTAAATTCCATCATATCATCATATTCCATTATGAAAGCAGCCGCATCAAAATAACCCATCCATGCTCCAATCTTCAAACCTTGTTTTACAGCAATCTCACCGCTCCACCCACTTTCTGGTTTTAACTCTGGATTTGGATAAATTTCTAACCCTGAATAGGTTGTAGAAATAAACATTTCGGCCATTGAAGGGAAACGGAAACCTTGACCCCAAGAACTTCTTAAATAAGTAGCCTTACCAACTTGATAATTTGCTCCTGCTCTAAATACAGGTTTAGAAGAAGTATATTTATTGATTGAATCACCATCTATAAAGAATCTCTCTTCAGATGATACTTGAAAATGCTCATATCTAGTTCCAAATGAAAGATTTAGTTTGTTCCATTTTTTATCTAATTGGGTATATAGAGAATGATTTTTTCTACTATTATGTCCTTGAAATAAGTCTGACTTTGCAATTACTAATTCGTTTGTTGTACCAGAAGTAACTCTTAGGTTAAGATGTTTAAAATGGTGTTGCCATTGATAATCAGAATAAAATGTTTCCGATTGGTTGTCCTGTTTGTCATCAGCTCCATTTGTACTATTATCGTTATTTACAAACAAATATCTCGTTCTCAAATTATGAGTATTATTTTCATTAATATATTGAATAAATGGATCGATATTGTAAGTGTTTCCGCTAGTAGTAGTAACAGAAGAATCTAAAGGAACATAGGCTTGGTCTAGTCCGTTCCAAATTAGAGCAGATCCTGTAGACTGGAATAAGAAATTACCATTTACACCATAGGATAATCCAGAATATCTTTTAGATCGATAATTTGTATTAAAATTAAATCTTTTTCTATCTGTAATTTCTCCATATCTATAACCTTCATCTTTAAAATAATTCCCTCCGATTGTTAAATCAAGATTACCCAATTTTCTGGAATGAGAAAACTCTGTTCCATAAAATTGCTGTCTGCTATCTCCCCACCAATTTAACACATCTCTTTTAGCGTGATCTGTCACTCCGAAATGTGTCGTGATTTTAGTAAAACCAGGAGAAGTATTTTTCTCTATTTCAGTTTGTTTTGGGAAGGCAGTTCTGATATTTATCACACCATTTAGTGCTGAAGATCCATATAACGCAGAAGAAGCTCCTTTTATAACTTCAACTTGATTTATGTTTTCAGTTGCTATTAACTTCCATTGTACTTGTCCAGCGTCTCCAGAAATTAATGGCATATCATCTACCATAACTAAAACTCTACTTCCAGCTCCATAACTCCATCCACTCCCCCCCCTAATATTAGCTTGTCCGTCTGTTATATTTACCCCCGGAATTTGATCCATTGCTGTTTGTATGTTTGTTGTGTTTTTATTTTCAATCAGACTAGGCTTGATAACTTCCATAGATACGGTAATTTCTTCAATTTTTTGCTCAAATTTTCCTGCAGAAATAACAACTGTACCAATTTGCTGGCTTGCAGGTTTCATCTGAACATTAAATTCTGTTCTTTCAGATATTTCTTTTATAATAGTTTCGTATCCAATATATTTAAAAGTAATTGTGTTTTCTTCTCCCTTTACGAAGAGGTTAAACTCTCCATCTATATTGCTTGTTGTTCCATTTGTATTACTTAAAATAACATTTACACCAATCAAAGGTTCTTTAGTGTTAACATCTGTAATAACACCACTAATATTCTGAGAGTAAGAGGTTAAAATTGACAGAAAAAGAAGTACAAAAGTTAAACATTTCCTCATATTTTTATATTTTATATAGAAAACAAAGTTAAACAATTTGATGAAATCAGAAAGTTATTTACTTGACAAAAGAAGAGGAATTTATTTTAAGTCTATTAAAAGAAAAATGTAAAGATGTTTGTTTTTTAAAAATATACTATACATTTGCCTAAATATTTAAAAACTAAACCTATTTTAATATAAAATAATGGACCAAAAAGTACACGATTTTATGAATGAAGTAGCCTCTAAAAATGTAGGTGAAACAGAATTTTTACAAGCAGTTGAGGAGGTAGCAGAGGTTATTATCCCATTTATGGAAGAAAACCCTAAGTACAACAAGAAAATGATCCTGGAAAGAATGGTAGAACCAGAGAGGGTGTTGATGTTTAGAATTCCATGGTTGAACGATAATGGTGACACAGAAGTAAACAGAGGGTATAGAGTAGAGTTCAATTCTGCTATTGGTCCTTATAAAGGGGGCTTAAGATTTCATCCTTCTGTAAATTTATCGATTCTTAAATTTTTAGGATTTGAGCAGGTATTTAAAAACTCTTTAACCACATTGCCAATGGGTGGTGGTAAAGGAGGTTCCGACTTTAATCCTAAAGGAAAATCAGATAATGAAGTAATGAAGTTTTGTCAATCTTTTATGACAGAATTATTCCGTCATATTGGTCCGAATACGGATGTTCCCGCAGGAGACATAGGGGTTGGCGGTAGAGAAATAGGATACATGTTTGGTCAATACAAAAGAATTAGAAACGAATTTACTGGAGTACTCACAGGTAAAGGAATGACTTGGGGTGGTTCTTTAATTCGTCCTGAAGCGACAGGTTATGGAAATGTATATTTCGCTCAAAATATGTTAGAAGTAAAAGGAGATTCTTTTAATGGTAAGATAGTTACAATTTCTGGGTCTGGAAATGTGGCGCAATACGCTTGTGAGAAAGCTACTGAGTTAGGAGCTAAAGTGGTTACCCTTTCTGATTCTTCCGGGTATATATATGATGCAGATGGAATTAACGCAGATAAATTAGCTTTTGTAATGGAGCTAAAAAATGTAAAAAGAGGAAGAATTAAAGAGTATGCAGATAAATATGGATGTGAATTCCATGAGGGAAGACCATGGGTAGTAAATTGTGATATCGCACTGCCTTGTGCAACACAAAATGAGTTGAATGAGGAAGATGCGAAAACTTTAGTGTCTAATGGGTGTATTTGTGTTTCGGAGGGAGCAAATATGCCTTCTACGCCTGAAGCAATTGAAGTATTTCAAAATGCAAAAATATTATTTGCTCCAGGAAAAGCTTCAAATGCTGGTGGAGTTGCAACTTCTGGTTTAGAGATGAGTCAGAACTCATTAAGAATGAACTGGACGAGTGAAGAAGTGGATGCAAAGCTGAAGCAAATAATGAAAGATATTCATACTTCTTGTTTAGAGTATGGAACAGACGGCTCCCACGTTGATTATGTAAAAGGAGCTAATATTGCAGGTTTTGTAAAAGTGGCAGACGCCATGCTAGACCAAGGTTTAGTTTAAATCTTATTAATAGATATAGATTTTAAAGGAGGTTTTTTCCTCCTTTTTTATTTGTGTACTTTTGTGATTCCAAAAAAATAAAATTATGTACGGTAAACTTAAACAGGAACTACAGACAGAACTTGATAATATTAAGGCAGAAGGCCTGTATAAAGATGAGCGAGTAATTATGAATCCTCAAGGGGCACTTATAAAGGTGAGTACCGGAGAGGAAGTGCTTAACTTTTGTGCCAATAATTATTTAGGATTATCTTCTCATCCAGAAGTAATTCAAGCTGCAAAAGACACTTTAGACACACACGGTTACGGTATGTCTTCCGTTCGTTTTATTTGTGGCACGCAAGATATTCATAAAGATTTAGAGCGAAAATTATCTAATTTTTTAGGAACAGAAGATACTATTCTATATGCAGCAGCTTTTGACGCAAATGGTGGGGTCTTTGAACCTCTTTTTTCTGTAGAGGACGCTATTATATCAGATGAATTGAATCACGCTTCTATTATTGATGGGGTTCGTTTGTGTAAGGCAAAAAGGTACCGCTACAAAAACAATGATATGCATAGCTTGGAGGATCAATTAAAGTTGTCTCAACAGCAAAGAAACAGAGTTATTGTAACAGATGGGGTTTTCTCTATGGATGGATATATAGCGCAATTAGATAAAATTTGTGTTTTGGCAGAAAAATATGACTCCCTTGTAATGGTGGATGATTCTCACTCTACAGGTTTTGTAGGCAAAACAGGAAGAGGTACGCACGAGCATTGTAATGTGATGGGGAGAGTAGATATTATTACCTCAACCCTAGGTAAAGCTTTGGGTGGAGCTATGGGAGGTTTTACTTCTGGAAGAAAAGAAATTATTGATATTCTTAGACAAAGATCTCGTCCATATTTATTTTCTAATTCCTTAGCTCCATCAATTGTTGGGGCCGCATCTAAGGTTATTGATTTACTTTCAGATTCTACTGATTTAAGGGATAAATTGGAGGAAAATACAAGATACTTCAGAGAAAAAATGACGGATGCTGGTTTTGATATTCCTAAAGGAACGCATCCTATTACTCCGGTAATGTTGTATGATGCAAAACTTGCACAGGAAATGTCGAATAAGTTGTTGAATGAAGGAATTTATGTAATTGGTTTCTTTTTTCCAGTTGTTCCAAAAGAAAAAAGCAGGATTAGAGTACAGATTTCTGCTGCTCATTCCAAACAAGATTTAGATAAAGCAATAAAAGCTTTTATAAAGGTAGGCAAAGAGTTGAAAATAATTTATTAAGATAAATTGTTAATAAAAGGCGGCAGGAAAAAAAATAAATGTATTTTTGCAGACCTTTTTAACAGGATAAAAATTAAATATTGTGGATACATTAAGTTACAAAACATTATCAGCAAATAAAGAAACAGCCAACAAAGAGTGGTTTGTAGTAGATGCTGAAAACCAAATTTTAGGTAGAATGTCTTCTAAAATCGCTAAGGTTTTAAGAGGAAAATATAAAACTAATTTCACTCCTCATGCAGATTGTGGTGATTACGTAATCGTAATAAATGCAGATAAAGCAATTATGACAGGGAAGAAAATGACAGATAGAGAAATTTTTTCTCATACAGGATACCCTGGTGGACAAAAAAGACTAACTCCTATACAAATGTTAGAAAAAGATGGGACATCTTTAGTAAAGCATTCTGTAAAGGGAATGTTACCTAAAAATAAATTAGGAGCTGCTATATTAAAGAACCTTTATATTTTTTCAGGTTCTGAGCACAATCATGAAGCTCAAAAACCTAAATCATTAAATTTAAACGATCTTAAATAATATGGGAACAGTTCATACTATAGGGAGGAGAAAAGCATCTGTTGCTAGAATCTATGTAACAGAAGGAAAAGGAAAATTTGTTGTAAATGGAAAAGATTATAAAGAGTATTTTCCAATCGAAACCTTGCAATACAAATTAAACCAACCATTTAAAGTATTAAAAAAAGAGGGACAATATGACATTAAAGTAAATGTAAATGGAGGTGGAATAAACGGACAGGCAGATGCTATAAAATTAGCTATTGCTCGTTCTCTTTGCGAAATTGATGCAGAAAACCGATCTGCATTAAAAGCAGAAGGATTACTTACAAGAGACCCAAGAGTTGTAGAAAGAAAGAAACCAGGACAGAAAAAAGCAAGGAAAAAATTCCAGTGGGTTAAGAGATAGAATCAATCAAATTATTAATATATGTTTAGCATCTAAACTGATAGGACAAGTAAAATAACTTCTACCTATTAGTTGCTGAAACCAAAAAAGAAAGTAAACATGGCAAGAACAAATTTCAAAGAATTATTAGAGGCAGGTGTACACTTTGGNCACCTAAAAAAGAAATGGAATCCAGGAATGACTCCTTATGTATTTATGGAGAGAAATGGNATTCATATTATTGANTTAAACAAAACAGTAAGCATGCTTGATGAAGCGGCNGCNGCNATGAANCAAATTGCAAGATCAGGTAAAAGTATTTTATTTGTCGCTACTAAGAAACAAGCAAAATCTATTGTTTCAGAATTTGCACAATCTGTNAACATGCCTTATATNACAGAAAGATGGCCTGGNGGATTATTAACTAACTTTTCTACNATCAGAAAATCCATCAAAAAAATGGATTCTATTGATAAGATGGGAGAGGATGGTACNTTNNCNACTTTATCAAAAAGAGAAAGATTACAAATTTCTAGAACTAGAGAAAAANTAGAAAGAAATTTAGGNTCTATATCTAAAATGAATAGAATGCCTTCAGCAATATTTATTGTNGATATTACAAAAGAACATATTGCCGTAGCAGAGTCAGCAAANTTNGGGATACCAACTTTTGCAATGGTAGANACTAANTCTGATCCAAATCAGATTNCTTTCCCAATTCCATCAAATGANGATTCTTCAAAATCTATCAGAAAGATTATGGAAGTAATTACTGATGCNGTAAANGAAGGATTAGCAGATAGAGACCAAGCAAATGCTGAAAAGGNAAAANCTAAAGAGGAAAAAAAAGCTATAGAGGAAAAGAAAGCTNNAGANGAAAAANCAGAAGNAACAACTGAAAAATAAAACAANAAATGGCAGATATTAAAGCGGCTGATGTAGCCAAATTAAGAANACAAACAGGTGCTGGTATGATGGACTGCAAAAAGGCATTAGTAGAAGCTAATGGTGANTTTGATGCAGCTATTGATGTACTTAGAAAAAANGGACAAAAAGTTGCTGCNAAAAGAGCAGATAGAGATGCTTCTGAAGGAGTNGCTATTACAAANATNAACNCAGATAANACANNNGGAATTGCTATAGTATTNGCCTGTGAAACNGANTTTGTTGCTAAAAACGATTCGTTTAAAGATTTAGCTTCNCAATTTGCNGANATTGCTTTAAANCATTCAGANAAAGATTCGTTTATGTNAGCAGATTTTGGAGGNATNACTGTTGCNGAAAAGTTANTTGAGCAAACTGGAGTTATNGGTGANAAANTAGATATTTCTTCTTTNGAANGNGTAGAAGCNAACTATGTTGGATCTTATACTCATGGTGTTAANATTGCTGTATTAGTAGGTTTNAACAATTNAGTAGATAATGTTGATGAGNTAGCTAAGGATTTAGCAATGCAAGTTGCTTCAATGGGNGCTACAACTTTATCTTACAAAGATTTTGATGCAGACTATGTNTCTAACG
Source organism: Flavobacteriales bacterium (assembly GCA_002697625.1). Taxonomy (GTDB): domain Bacteria; phylum Bacteroidota; class Bacteroidia; order Flavobacteriales; family BACL11. Next base: position 20,567 of record NZWX01000048.1, on the reverse strand, counting down.
AAACAGAAGCAAGAATTGCTGCTATCGAAAAAGANAANATTGAATTAGGNAGATTAGGNAAAACATTAAAAAATGTTCCTAAATACATTTCTATGTCTCAACTTACTGATGAAGTAATGNCAGAAGCAAAATCTGAAATAGAAGATCAGTTAAAANCAGAAGGNAAGCCAGAGCAAATTTGGGATAAAATTGTTCCTGGAAAAATAGATAGATTTATTTCTGANAACACAACTTTAGATCAGGANCAGTGTTTNTTAGANCAAAACTTTATTAAGGANGAAAGTAAGAATGTAGATTCGTANATNAAATCTTATGGAGATGTTGCTGTAAGTTCTTTTAAAAGNGTTTCTTTAGGATAACAAAAANNANANATANAANTATTTNAAAACCACCCAANTGGGTGGTTTTTTTATTTTCAAAAAAATCNATCAATNTTTTTCAATTTCTCTTATTTACGTATCTTTGGGCAACTTTTTTAATTACTTATGAAATATAATAGAATACTTTTAAAACTCAGNGGGGAAGCCTTAATGGGANATCAGAATTACGGTATNGATTCTAGTAGATTGTCAGATTATGCAAAAGAAATNAAACAAATTGTTGATNAAGGAATTCAGGTTNCTGTAGTTATTGGTGGAGGGAATATNTATAGAGGTATTCAATCAGAAGGAGCTGGTTTTGANAGAGTNCAGGGNGATTANATGGGNATGNTAGCAACAATAATTAATGGNATGGCACTTCAGTCNGCACTAGAATCNATTGATGTACAAACAAGANTACTTACCGCAATNAGGATGGAACAAGTNGCTGANCCATATATAAGAAGAAAAGCAACTCGACATCTGAGTAAAAAGAGAGTAGTNATCTTTGGNGGAGGTACCGGTAATCCGTATTTTACTACNGATACTGCNGCTACACTTAGAGCTATTGAGATAGAGGCAGATGTAATATTAAAAGGAACANGAGTAGATGGAATATTTACAGCAGACCCNGAAAANGATTCGTCTGCAACAATGTATGAAANNATTANTTTTGATGAAGTNTTTAAAAAAGAATTAAATGTAATGGACTTGACNGCNTTTACTCTNTGTAAAGAAAATAAATTACCAATAAAAGTGTTTAATATGAATACTCAAGGGAANCTNNAAAAGGTTTGTAATGGAGANNATGTTGGTACATTAGTGAAATTTTAAAAAATTATTAGTTATGACTGAANATATAGAGTTAATATTAGATNTAGCAGAAGAACAAATGCAAGAATCTATTTCTAGACTAGAAATGGTNTTATCAAAAATNAGAGCTGGNAAAGCNTCTCCTCAAATGCTTTCTGCAGTAAAAGTAGATTATTATGGAGCTGTTACTCCTCTNTCTCAAATGGCGAATATTAATACTCCAGATTCTCAAACNATTTCGATACAACCATTTGATAAAAGTGTAATGGGAGATATTGAGAAAGCAATTGTAGAAGCAAATTTAGGATTAAACCCTATGAATAATGGAGAATTAATAATGATTAATGTCCCTGCACTTACTGAAGAAAGAAGAAGAGAATTAGTGAAACAAGTAAAATCAGAAACAGAGAACTGTAAAGTAAGTATCCGAAATTCTAGACAGAAAGCAAATGATGAAGTTAAAAAGCTTTCAAAAGATGGATTGTCAGAAGATATGTCAAGAGATGCGGAAACCAGCGTCCAAGATTTAACAGATAAATTTATTGAGGTAACAGAAAAACATTTTCTAGAGAAGGAAAAGGATGTAATGACTATCTAAATTCTTAAAATAAACTATTAGGGATTCGTTGAGTCCCTTTTTAGTTTAAAAAGATACCAAATGATAAAAATTTCAGACATTATTCTTAAAGGAAGATTTGTTATAATCTTTTTATTAATTGCATTAACAGTAATAATGTATCAATTTTCTTTAGGTGTAAAGATGTCTTACACTCATCCTAAAATTCTTCCTGCAGATAATCAAATCCAACTAGATTTTAATGAGTTTAAATCTGAGTTTGGAGAGAGTATAAATACAATGGTTATTGCGGTGCAAGATGTTGAGTTCTTTACAAAAGAACATCTATATGCATGGCATAAATTTGGATTAGAAATACAAAATCTTGAAGGAGTAAAAGCTGTTTTAAATATTACTCAACTTCCTATTCTAGATATCGATTCTACAAAAAAGAAATTTACCTCAACAAAATGGTATAGTTCAGAACTATCTTCTATACAAATAGACTCTGCTAGAAAAGTTTTTCAGAATCAGAAGATATATGAGGGGATGCTCTATAATAAAGAAGTATATTCTGCTTTAATGTTAGTTGATATAGAAAAAGAACTCCTGGCTTCTCCTGAAAGGAAAATATTAATAGATGAAATTGTAGAAGCAGGTGAAAACTATAGTAAAACATTAAATTTGGATGTAAGATATTCTGGAATGCCTTATTTAAGAACAATAGATTCGTTAAAGATTAAAGATGAGATATCAGTATTTATTTTGCTTACCCTGTTGATTACATCTTTAATATTGTTTCTGTTTTTCCGATCATTTAAGGCGACAATAGTATCTATAATAGTTGTAATTTTAGGAGTAATGTTCTCTTTTGGGATTATGGGGTATTTAGGATATAATGTTACTATTTTGACAGCCTTAGTTCCTCCCGTAATCATTGTAATAGGTATCCCTAATTGTATTTTTTTGATTAATAAATACCATACTGAATTTAGGAAGAATAAAGATAAAGATAAATCTTTACATTTAATGATTAGTAAAATTGGAAACATAACTTTACTTACTAATCTTACAACAGCCTCTGGTTTTGCAGCTTTCTTACTAACCAAAAGCGAAACCTTACAAGAATTTGGATTAGTTGCGTCTGTAAGTATTTTATTTATTTTTATTATCTCAATTTTATTAATTCCTATTTGGTTTTCCTTTTTCCCGGAACCAAAATTTCGTCATACCAAGCATTTAGATAAGAAATGGGTAAGGTCAGTTGTTGACATTTTGTCTGACTGGGTAAGAAATAAAAGAAATGTTATTTATATCGTTTCATCTGTACTGACAGTTGCAGGTTGTATTGGATTATCTTTAGTTGAAACTACTGGAAATATTACAGATGATCTTTCAAGAGATGGAGATTTATATACGGATTTACAGTTTTTTGAAGAGAATTTTGGAGGAGTTATGCCTCTTGAAATTATTATAGATACAAAAGATACAAATGGTATAAATAATTCGTCATTTATGCTCAAGGTTCAGAATTTACAAGATGAATTAGAAAAATATGAAGAGTTTTCTCAGCCTTTGTCTTATATTGAATTTGTTAAATATGCGAATCAGGCATATAAAGATGATGGTCCAAAATATTATACTCTACCTCAAAAAATGATATTACCTAGGTTAAAATCTATGTTAGATAGGTCTGAAGAAATAAATAGTTTTGATTTAATGCTTACAGATTCTATTGGTTCAAAATGTAGAATATCTTTAAGAATGAATGATTTAGCTACCCCAGAAATGGATACAATTTTAAGTGAATTACAACCAAAAATTGATTCTATTTTTTATCCAGAGGAGTATGATGTAAGTGTTACAGGATTTAGTAGAGTTTTTTTAGAAGGAACAAAGTTTTTGGTTGGTAATTTAGTTTATAGTTTGTTGTTAGTTATTTTACTGATTTCGATTTTTATGGCTTGGATGTTCCGTTCTTTCAGGATGGTAATTGTTTCTTTAATTCCGAACCTAATACCTTTGTTATTGACTTCATCTATAATGGGATATTTTTCTATTCCTATTAAGCCGTCAACCATTTTGGTGTTTAGTATTGCATTTGGTATCTCCGTAGATGATACTATTCACTTTTTGGCGAAATACAGACAGGAGTTACTGGGAAGTAATTGGAATATTAGAAAATCTGTTTTTAAGGCACTAGAAGAAACGGGTGTAAGTATGGTATATACTTCTATTGTGTTATTTTTCGGATTTTTTGTATTTGTTGCGTCTGACTTTGGAGGAACAGTTGCTTTAGGATTATTAGTTTCTATAACACTTTTCTTTGCAATGTTGTCAAATTTATTACTTTTACCAGCCTTATTACTTACTCTAGAAAGAATAATAACAACAAAATCCTTTAAAGAACCTCTAATAGATATATTTGATGAGGAAGAAGATGTTGATTTACAAACACTAAAACTAAAACGAAAATGAAAGGAATTATATTAGCAGGAGGGTCTGGAACAAGATTACACCCTCTTACATTATCCGTGAGTAAACAGATGATGCCTATCTATGATAAGCCCATGATTTATTATCCCTTAACCACCTTGATGTATTCAGGAATAAATGAGATTTTAATTATATCTACTCCTCATGATTTGCCACTATTTAGAAAATTGTTAGGAGATGGAAGTAGAATAGGATGTAATATTGAATACAAAGTGCAAGAAATTCCAAACGGTCTTGCACAAGCCTTTGTTTTAGGGGAAGACTTTATTGGAGACGATAAAGTATGTTTGATTTTAGGGGACAACATTTTTCAAATGAAAATTAAAATATTATCAGATTGTAAGAATGTGGAAGGAGGAATAGTATTTGGTTATCATGTAAATGACCCTGAAAGGTATGGAGTTGTAGAGTTTGATAAAAATTTTAAAGCTATTTCTCTAGAAGAGAAACCTGATAATCCAAAATCAAATTATGCGGTTCCTGGATTGTACTACTACGATAATTCAGTAGTAAAGATAGCTAAAAATATAACCCCATCAGCTAGAGGAGAGTACGAGATTACAGATGTGAATAAGGAGTATTTAAAAAGAGGGAAATTAGATGTCAGAGTTTTAGGAAGAGGATCTGCTTGGTTAGATACAGGGACTTTTCAGTCCTTAATGCAAGCTAATCAGTATGTGCAAGTAATTGAAGAAAGACAAGGTAGAAAGATTGGATGTATAGAAGAAGCTGCTTACCGAATGGGATATATTGATGAAAAACAGTTATTAGCAATTTCAGAACCTTTACGAAAGAGTGGTTATGGAGAATATCTAGTAAATTTAGTAAAGAAGTAATGAGAGTTCTTAAAGATTTACATGAATTAGTAGAGGAAGAGTTGAAGGCAATTAATTTCCCTGGTGACCCTGAGAATTTATACGGTCCTATAAAATATGTTTTAAATATTGGGGGGAAAAGAATGAGACCTATACTTACATTAATGGCTCATCAACTTTTTAATTGTGACATAAATAAATCTGTAAAACCAGCAATCGCAATTGAGATGTTTCATAATTTCACCTTATTGCATGATGATATTATGGACGAGGCTCCTCTTAGAAGAGGAATGAAAACTGTTCACGAGAAATGGGATAGGAATACTGCTATACTTTCTGGTGATATAATGTTGGTAAAATCTTACGATTTGTTAATGAGTGTTGAAGATTGTTATTTAAGAGAAATACTAGACACATTTAATACTGCTGCTAAACAAGTCTGTGAAGGTCAGCAATGGGATATGGATTTTGAAAGTAGAGATGATGTTTCAATATCAGAATATTTAAGAATGATTGAGTATAAAACCTCTATTTTACTAGCTGCCTCTCTAAAAATTGGAGCGATAAATGGTGGTGCGACAACTGAAGAAGCTAATCACATTTACGAGTTTGGTAAGAATATGGGAATTGCATTCCAGTTAAAAGATGATTTACTGGATGCTTTTGGAGATCCAGGAAATTTTGGGAAACAGGTAGGAGGAGATATTATTGCAAATAAAAAAACCTATTTATATTTGAAATCCTTAGAACTTGCAGATGAAGAACAAAAAACAAATTTGATTCACTATTTTGATAATGATTCAGAAACAGAACATAAGGTAGAAGCAGTGAAAAAGATCTTTAGTAACTTAGATATTCGGTCACATACAACTACATTGATGAAGACTTATCACAGGCAAGCTTTATCTCATTTAAATGCGGTTAACTCCAATTATAAAGATCCTTTATATTCATTTTCAGAATTATTACTTGATAGAATTTCCTAATGGATGTAATAGAATTAGATAACTTTATCAAATTAAATAAATTTTTGAATGTAACGGCAAAAAAGAGCTTCAACCTGTTTACAGAACTGAGTTACCTGAAGAAAAGTTAAGAAAAGAAATTTAAAATACTACACTTTCCTTTATGTAATGTAATCAGAAATGATTATAAAAAGGGAACTATCAAAGGTAATTCTAAAGAATTATTACTCAAACCCTGAAAATCAGTAGTTTTTTCCGTTTTATGTTAAAAAAATAGATAATTTTGCCTACTAAATTTAGTAATAAATAATGGATAAGTTTTCCTTTTTAGGAGCCCTACACACAGGATTGATTGAGGAGATGTATGATAAATATCTGCATGACTCTGAAAGTATAGAGGAGGAGTGGAGACACTTTTTTCAAGGCTTCGATTTTGCAAAAGAGGTTTATACTGAGGAGGACATTCCCCAAGTTTTTCAAAAAGAATTTAAGGTTATTAATCTTATTGATGCTTATAGAAAGAGTGGACATTTATTTACAAAGACAAACCCAGTAAGAGAAAGAAGAAAGTATACCCCTACTTTAGATTATAAAAATTTCGGACTCGAAGAAAGAGACTTAGTTTTAGAGTTTCAGGCAGGAGAACAAGTGGGGATAGGCCCTTCGACTTTACAAGATATTATAAATCATTTAGAGAGAGTATATTGCCAATCAATTGGTGTAGAATATATGTATATTCGTGACCCACAAGAAATAGAATGGATTAAAAATAGACTGCATCAAAATTCTAACACACCAAAATTTGACGTGAATCAAAAGAAGCATATTCTTCATAAGTTAAATCAAGCAGTGGCATTTGAAAATTTTTTACATAAGAAATTTGTAGGTCAAAAACGATTTTCATTGGAAGGAGCGGAATCTTTAATTCCCGCATTAGACGCACTTGTAGAATATAGTTCTAAACTTGGTGTAGAAGAGTTTGTTGTTGGGATGGCGCACAGAGGAAGATTAAATGTTCTTGCTAATATTTTTAATAAGACCTACAAAGAAATATTCTCTGAATTTGAAGGTAAGTTATATGAAGATGAAGAAATAGCAGGCGATGTAAAATACCATTTAGGATTTACTTCTATTCAAAAGTGTAATAATGGAAATGAAATTAAATTAAACTTAACACCTAATCCATCTCACCTAGAGGCTGTAGACCCAGTAGTAGAAGGTATTACAAGAGCAAAAATAGATAAAGAGTATAAGGGAGATGTAGATAAAATTTTACCTATTCTTTTACATGGAGATGCGGCACTTGCTGGTCAAGGTGTGGTATATGAAGTTATACAAATGGCTCAGTTAGATGGATATAATACTGGAGGAACAATACATATTGCGGTAAATAACCAAGTAGGATTTACAACAAATTATCATGATGCAAGATCGAGTACTTATTGTACGGATGTTGCTAAAGTTACTTTGTCACCTGTATTACATGTAAATGGAGATGATGTAGAGGCAGTTGTACATGCTCTTCAACTTGCAGTAGAATATAGACAGAAATTCCATAAAGATGTATTTATCGATTTATTGTGTTACCGAAAATACGGACATAATGAAGGTGACGAGCCAAGGTTTACTCAACCGCTATTGTATGAAGCAATTTCAAAACATAAAAATCCAAGAGAGATATATAAGCAGAAATTGATGAATGATGGAGTTGTTGAGGCAAGTATTGTTCAAGAGTTAGAGCAAGATTTTCAGAATTTATTACAAGCTAGATTTGATGAAGCAAAGGAAATAGAAAAAGCAAAAATTACTCCTTTCCTAAAAGAAGAATGGAAAGATATAAAAAGAAATTTTGAAGCATGTTTTGAACGAACAACAACGAATATTAGTAAGAAAAAACTAAAAGATTTAGCAAAATACTTATATGATGTTCCACAGGCGGATAAACTGTTTAAGAAAACAAGAAAGTTGTTGTCTGACAGAAAAAAGATGGTAGAAGAAACTGAAAATTTAGACTGGGCAATGGGGGAACTTCTAGCATACGCATCCTTATTAGATGAGGGTCATAATGTTCGGTTAAGTGGTCAGGATGTAGAAAGAGGAACCTTTTCTCATAGACATGCTATCTTGAAAGTTGAACATTCTGAGGAAGAGGTTTGTCCTCTAAATAATATTAGTGACAGTTCAAGTTTCGAAGCCTATAACTCTTTACTTTCAGAATATGGAGTGCTTGGATTTGATTATGGTTTTTCCATGGCTAGACCAAATGATTTGACCATTTGGGAGGCTCAATTTGGCGATTTTTCTAATGGAGCTCAGATTATGTTAGATCAGTTTATTTCTTGTGCAGAGGATAAATGGAAAGTGATGAGTGGATTGGTTATGTTGTTGCCACATGGATATGAAGGCCAGGGGGCAGAACACTCTTCTGCCAGATTAGAGAGATATTTGCAGTTATGTGCTAAAAATAATATGCAGATTGTAAATTGTACTACTCCTGCCAATTTCTATCATGTTTTAAGAAGACAGTTAAAAAGAGATTATAGAAAGCCATTAGTAGTATTTACTCCCAAGAGTTTATTAAGGCATCCTAAATGTGTTTCAACTATTGCTGATTTAGCCGATGGTAAGTTTGAAGGAATTATTGATGATACAATTGATCCAACATTAGTTGATAGATTAGTGCTTTGTAGTGGAAAAATCTATTATGATTTATTGGAAAGGAGAAAGCAAGATACGGCTCATAATGTTGCTATAGTAAGGATAGAACAATTATTCCCACTAGAAAAAGTATACATAAAAGAACTCGTAGAACAGTATAATGCTGAAGAGGTATTTTGGGTACAAGAAGAACCAGAAAACATGGGAGCTTGGACTTTCATTTTATCTGAGTTAAGATCCTTAGAAATTGATGTGATTGCTAGAGAATCTTCAGCAGCAACTGCTACTGGTTCTAGTAAGACATCAGCTGTGGAACACAAAGAATTAATTGATAAAGTTTTTAAAAAGTAAGACATGTTATTAGAAATGAAAGTCCCGAGTCCAGGAGAATCAATATCAGAAGTTGAGATTGCAGAATGGTTGGTGGAAGATGGAGAGTATGTAGAAAAAGATCAATCGATTGCAGAAATAGATTCTGATAAAGCAACTTTAGAGTTACCTGCTGAAGAAAGCGGAACTATTAAAATTGTTGTAGGAGATGGGGAAACTGTTGCTGTTGGTGATGTGGTATGTATTATTGATACTTCTGCAATAGGGGAGTCTAAAGTGAAATCAACTAATGAAGAAGTTGTTGAAACTCCAAAATCAGTTGTAAAATCTACTGTAGACATCGGAGATGCAAAAGTAACTCCACTGGCATCCGCTATGATAAGTGAGCATGATATTTCTGCAAAGGAATTGAAAGGAACTGGTGAGGCAGGAAAAATTACCAAGAGTGATGTTTTGGGAGCAATAAATGGATTTTCAACAGAGGGACCAAGAGGAACCTCCAGAAAGAAGATGTCATCTTTAAGAAGAAAAATTGCCAGTAGATTAGTTACTGTTAAAAATGAAACGGCAATGCTTACTACTTTTAATGAAGTAGATATGACTTCTATTTTTGAAATCAGAAAGCAGTACAAAGATCAGTTTAAAGAGAAATATGGTGTTGGATTAGGATTTATGTCTTTCTTTACAAAAGCGGTTACTACTGCTTTGCAAGAGTTTAAGGATGTTAACGGAATGATTGATGGTAATGAAGTGATTCATCATAATTATGCTGATATAGGAATTGCGGTAAGTGCTCCAAAAGGATTGATGGTACCTGTTGTCAGAAATGCAGAACTGATGAATTTCCTAGAGGTAGAATCTGAGATAAAGAGATTAGCGGTAAAAGCCAGAGATGGCAAGATTACGATTAATGAAATGTTAGGTGGTACCTTTACTATTACTAATGGCGGTGTATTTGGATCTATGCTTTCTACTCCAATTATTAACCCTCCCCAATCGGCAATTTTAGGAATGCATAATATTGTAGAACGTCCAATGGCAATTGACGGGAAAGTAGAAGTTAGGCCAATTATGTATGTGGCTCTTTCTTACGATCATAGAATAATTGATGGTAGAGAGTCGGTTGGATTCCTAGTAAGGGTTAAAGAATGTTTAGAAAACCCCAAAGAACATTTAATGTGTGGAGATGTTAAAGGATACTTAGGATTGTAATCCTGTTATCTCGACTTTTTTCTATTCACCTATCATAAATTTATTTACATTTGTAGCATTAAATTTAACTTATGAATAATATAAAATATATTTTACTACTTGTACTCTTCGCATGTGGCACTAACAATCAAGACAATAGCGTTGACATTGCTCAAAACACATTAGAAACAGATTTAGCCAAATATGAGAGTATTTGGAATAGGTTTTTGGCAGGTGATACATCTGTAGCTAACGAAAATAATTTCCAGAAAGATGTAGTAGTTGTTACAGCACAAGGAGATCTGGTTGGGATAAAAGCTGTAAAAGATTTTTATATGAATTATTTAAATGGTTTTTCAGATATTGAGTTTACAATTCTTGATGCCTTTGGACAGGGAGAGCGTATAGTAAAGCATTGGAATTTCAAAGGAACTCATACAGGTGAATTCTTTGGTATTCCTGCCACTGGAAATAAATTAGATTTATCAGGGACCACACTTGTAACTATGGAGGATGGTAAAATCGCAAAAGAACAAGATTTCTTTGATATGCAATCCCTTATCTTGCAATTAGAGAAACCAACAAAAGGAGAAGTGGTTGTTGATGATTATACCGGCATTTAAGATCTATCATTTAGATAAAATTTCATTTATTTCATTTTCTAAATCTTCAATAAGAACTATATACATTGATAACCAATCGATCTTGTGTTTTTGATATTCTTCTAGTAAGATTAATGTAGAGATTAATTCTTTATCATTTTGGATCGAATTATAAACTATATCGCAATATTTTTTCATTGATATTGTATTATCAGTTTTTTTAATAATAATATCTGGATGTTTTTTACTGATTATAGGAATAATAATATCTTCTTTTAATTTCTTTTCGTACTCTATGGTTGTTTGAACGTAAGAAGAATAGGTGCTATGAATCCTACTTAACATTTCTGTTATTTTTTCAGAGTTAATATATTTAAGAGCTCCTGAGTTTACAATTGAATGATACCTTTCTGTTGGAGGTTCAAACACTCTATAATAAATTAGATTAAATTGAATTCTACTTTTACTTTTTGTAAGATCTGTTACAGTTTCAAAATTAAATTGTTGGTTTATTGGTGTTATAAAAGCATTTATTAGTGCAATATCACCTTGCCAAGTTGTCTTTCTTTCCGTGCAGTAATCTTTAATTTCTTTTACTTCTTTTTGAAGACTAGTTAGAACTTTGATTCTTTCATTATTATTTTGTTTGTTTATTGAAACTTGATTAATCCAAAAAGATACCGATATACCTAGTACAATTACAATAAACTCTAATGAATACTTAATAAACCAATCTTTTTTTTTCATATGTCTTCTCTCTAAACACCTATTAATAATAGAAAATTATAATATTAAATATTTATTCTGGGGCTATTTCAAACGCTAAATCTTTAAGATCTTCACTAATAAAAATTTGACATCCAAGTCTACTATTCTCTTTAACATTAAATGCTTCAGAAAGCATAGCTTCTTCTTCCTCCCCGATTTCTGGTAACATATGATCTGATGTGATGTAGCACTGACATGAGGCGCACATTGCCATACCACCACAGACTCCAATAGTTCCCTCTGGGGCTAACTCATAAGCTTTAATCAACTCCATTAAATTCATTGCCATATCAGTAGGAGCAACTATTTTATGAATTTTTTTGTCTCTATCAGTAACTGAAATATTTATATCGGACATTATTAATCATTCAATGCTTTTACCACAGGTTTTTTAGCTTCTTTTCTTGTTCCATCAAATCCATCAATTCCTGAAACAGTTGTATATCTAAAAATATTTTTTTTGTTTGGGTGAATAATTTTAAAAGCAGATTGACACATTAATGTTGCTTCATGAAATCCGCATAAAATTAATTTTAGTTTTCCAGGGTATGTATTAATGTCTCCAATTGCGAATATTCCATCAATATTAGTTTGGTAATCAAATGTATTGACTTTTATCGCATTTTTTTCAATTTCTAATCCCCAGTCTGCTATGGGGCCTAATCTTGGGGAAAGACCAAATAAAGGAATAAAGTGATCAACAAAAACTTCTTCAACTTCTTTATTTTCTTTGGAAATGACCACACTTTCTAATCTTTCTTTTCCTTTGATTTGAGTTATCTGCGCGGGAGTTATTACATTAATTTTATTTTGATTTTTTAACTCAATAACTTTTTCAACTGAGTCTAAGGCTCCACGGAATTCATTTCTTCTATGAACTAAAGTCACATCAGCATTTATGTTAGCTAGAAAAATGCTCCAGTCTAAAGCTGAGTCCCCTCCTCCTGCTATTACAACTTTTTTATCTCTATAAATTTCAGGGTTTCTAATAATATATTCAACTCCTTTTTCTTCATAAAATGATAGATTTTCTAAAGCTGGCTTTCTTGGTTCAAACGACCCTAATCCACCCGCTATTGCAATTACAGGAGCTTGATGTTTTGTTCCTTTATTAGTTGTTACTGTAAAAATATTATTTTCATCTTTATCTATTGTTTCAGCTCTCTCACCAAGAGTAAATCCTGGTTCAAATTGCTTACATTGTTCCATTAGATTTTTGGTTAAATCTCCAGCTAAAATTTCCGGAAAACCTGGGATGTCATATATTGGTTTTTTTGGATAAATCTCGGAGCACTGTCCTCCTGGTTGTGGAAGAGCGTCAATTAAATGACATTTTAATTTTAGAAGACCTGCCTCAAATACTGTAAATAGTCCTGTAGGTCCAGCTCCAATAATAATTATATCACTATTAATCATTTTAATTTTATTTTAATGGTACGCAAAAGTACAAACTAAAAATAGACACATTAAATATTAAATGACATTATTTGTTAAAAAAGTCTTATTTTTGTACAAAATTATAAAACAATGGCAATTAAAATTACTGAAGATTGTATAAATTGTGAAGCATGTGAGCCTGAATGCCCTAATAATGCCATTTATGCACCTGAGGAAAATTGGAGGTTTTCAGATGGAACAAATATGAAAGATAATACTGAAAATCAACATTTATCAGATGAGTTTTTTTATATTGTTACAGATAAATGTACAGAATGTAAAGGTTTTAACGATGAGCCTGCTTGTGCTTCTGTATGTCCTGTTGACTGTTGTGTTCCTGATGAAGATAATGTAGAAAATGAAGCTGAACTTTTAGCTAAAAAAGACAAACTTCATTTGTAGATAAATTAATTATATTTTTTTATTTTGCTACAACTTCTTTAATTTTTTCTCCCATTTTTTGCTTCAGTAAACTTTCAATACCTTGTTTTAATGTTACAGTAGAAGAAGGACATCCGTTACATGCTCCACTTAAGGTAACGCTAACTATTCCATCTACAAAAGAATGCAATGTTATAGCACCACCATCTCCCTCTACTGCAGGTCTTATGTATTCATCTAACAATTCGGCGATTTCTTTTTCTGATCCCTCAAATTCTCTTTTTTCTTCAATTATTACTTCTTTTACAGATTCAGATTTTTCTTTAATGTCTGTAGATATATATTCTGTGTGGTTAATAATCTCTATAGAATTTAGGAAATCCGTAATATACATCCTTAATTGAAGGGCAATATCTTGCCATTCTATAGTTGCGGTTTTTGTAACAGAAACAAAGTTTGAACTAATAAAAACACTCTTTACAAAAGGAAGTTTAAATAATTCATTTGCAATAGGAATTTCTTTCGCTTCAGAAGCGTTTAATATTTCTAAACTTTTATCTGCAAGCATTCGGTTACTAACAAATTTCATCACTTCCGGATTTGGAGTGCTTTCTGCATATATACTGTAGTTCATAAATCTTATTTTTTACATTTGCAAAAATACGAACAATATTATTATGGCACTAATAAAGAATGTAAAAGGAATTTCCCCTGTTTTTGGGGAAAATATTTATTTAGCAGAAAACGCTACAGTGGTTGGAGATGTTAAAATGGGAGATAACTGCAGTGTATGGTTCCATGCGGTTATTAGAGGAGATGTAAATTCTATTATAATAGGCAATAAGGTAAATATTCAGGATGGTGCAGTAGTACATTGTACCTATAGGAAGGCTTCAACTAAAATTGGACACAATGTTTCTATTGGACATAACGCAATAGTCCATGGTTGTACTATTAAAGATAATGTATTAATTGGAATGGGTTCTGTTGTTATGGATGGAGCAGTTGTAGAAAGTAATTCCATTGTAGCGGCAGGATCAGTGGTCTTAGAAGGTACTATTATAGAGTCTGGTACTATTTATGCTGGTATACCTGCAAAAAAAGTAAAAGATTTAGATAAGGAAAAGATAAATAGATTGACTTCTGGGGTTTCAGATAATTATGTATTGTATTCTTCTTGGTTTATAGATGAAGATTAACTTCCTCTAATTTTACTTCTTCTTTAAAAAAGAATCTTGCACTTTTTTCAAAAGATTCAGTATAATCAGAAACATAAAAATGATGTTCAGTTTCTTTGGTTTCCTTTAATAAATTTTCTGATTCTAAGGATTCTGCAATATGATGAGCAACAATCTTGGCTGAGTCAATAACATTTACCTTCCCCTTATAATATTCATTTATTTCATTCTGAATTAATGGGTAATGTGTACACGCTAAGATTAGATGGTCGATATTCCTTAATATAGGTGCTGAGAGATAGTTTGAAATTACTTTTTTACTTATTTCTTCATTCACAAACCCTTCTTCTATCATAGGAGCTAGTAAAGGAGTAGATAAAGAACTTACATTCGCACTATTACACAATTCTTGTATTTTACTTGTATAGATGCCAGAACCTATAGTTGCTTTTGTTCCAATAACACCTATATTATAATTAGAACATACTCTTACGACCTCTTCTATAACAGGGTCAATTACATTAAACACTTTCTTATTTTCAGAATAATTTAAGACACTATTGTCTGAAACAGAAGATGCAGAGTTACATGCAATTACAATAACTTTACAATTCTTTTTAATCAGAAATTGAATTATTTTTCTACTAAAGTTCTGTATCGAATCTTTAGATTTTTCTCCATACGGAAGATGTTTGGTGTCCCCAAAATATATAATGTTCTCATATGGTAATACTTCTTTTATAGCATTTGCTACAGTAAGTCCGCCAATTCCAGAATCAAAAATACCTATAGGATTGTTTTTCATGATTTAAAGGTATAAAAAAAGCATCTTATTGTAAGATGCTTTTTTATAATTTTTTTAATATTGAATTATAATCCTAATTCCTTTTTTACTTTATCTAAGATGTTTTCACTATCTTTTGAGTATAAAAGAATTCCTGAGCTAGAATCTAAAATATAAGTATATTTTCCCTTTTCAGCAACAGCATTAATAGCGTTTGTGGCTTTTTCCTCAATTGGCTGTAGTAATTCAATCTCTTTATTTTGTAAAGATGTTTGAGCAGATTGTTGAAACGTAGTTATTCTTTGTTCTAACCCTTGTATTTCCGCAATTTTATCTTGTTTTGTAAGCTCATCATAACTTGCTTCATTGTTTTGATAGTCTTCAATCATAGATTGGTACTCTGATTGCATAGACATTAACTGACTTTCTAATCCTTTCGCATAGTCTTGTAATTCGGCAACAGCTTTGTCTCTTTCTGGCATTATAGAAATTAATTCCTGAGCGTTTAGGTGCCCAAATTTTTGAGCATAAGTGCTAAAAGTTAGTAATCCTAGTAATGTTAATAATGCTAATTTTTTCATTTATTATTTTATTTAGTTTAATATTTAGTATCCCATCAATTCTAAAACCTTGTCACTCTTGTCCAGGTCCGGGTTTGAGTATAACATGATTAAATCACTTGAGGCGTCAAAAATAACAGAATATTTGTTATTGGCCGCTAATTGTTGAACCGCATCAAAAATTCTATCTTGGATTGGCTTTATGAGTTCTTGTCTCTTTTTGTATAGAGATCCATTAGTCCCAAAATACTTTTGTTGTAATGTTTGAACAGACTTTTCTTTCGCAATTATTGCATCTTCTCTTTTGATCTTCATCTCAGAAGTTAATAATACTTGTTCAGATTGATAGTCCCTATACATCTGCTCTACTTCGGCATAAGCGGCTTCTATTTCAGACTGCCATGCTTCTGAGTAGTCATTTATTTTTTCTTCCGCCTGAACAAAATCAGGAACCTTTTTCAGAATATAATCTGTATCTACATATGCAAATTTTTGAGCATACATACCTAAAGAAGAAAAAAGAAGTAAAGTAAATAGGATGATTTTTTTTGTAGTTTTCATAATATTATATTTTAAAAGTTTTGTCCTATAGAAAAATGAAATTGTCCGATATTAGCATCAGGGTTTCCTGGAATTTCATCCATTCCCCAACCATAATCTAGTCCCATTAACCCCATCATAGGGATTGTTATTCTTACACCAATTCCAACCGATCTTTTTACTGAGAAAGGATTAAAATAATCGAAATTATCCCAAGCATTTCCTGCTTCTAGAAACCCAAGTGCATAAACAGTAGAGGAAGGGTTTAGACTAATAGCGTACCTAAGTTCGGCAGTATATCTATTAAAAATTGTACCACCAGTTTGTGGAGAAACAGAATTATTAGAATATCCTCTTAAAGATATTAATTCTCTTCCATCAAATTGATATCCCATTCCACTCATTCCATCACCACCTAAATAGAATCTACCGAATGGAGCTGCTCCAATACTTTTATTGTACATATTAAGGAATCCCATTTCTGCTCTTGTAGCTAAAACTAATTTATCTGTAATAGCAGAATACCATTTAGACTTNAAANTCCACTTNTAGTATTCCATAAANTTATACTTTNCCTGATCTGTNATATCGGAGTAATCATCTANATCATCAAANAAGGANTATGGAGGTGTTGCTTTAACATTTAAACTAAAGAAAGAACCTCTCCTTGGATAAGTTATCTGATCAACAGATTCNCTTTCTAAAGTTNCACTATAACTAAAATCATTNGATGTTCCATCTNTAAAACTAAAGAANGATTGAGAATTTTCTAATTTATATTGCTGAAAATTTAAAGAGTTTCTGAAAACGAAAAAATCATCNGGAACTTGTAGTCTTTTNCCNAGNCCAATACTAAGTCCTGTAATTTGAGTAGACTCTCTATCNTCNCCTTCTTGACCGTTTGAAAANACATTTTTNTATAAGGAAACACTTAATGAAGTNGGTTTTTTNCCTCCTANCCANGGTTCTANAAAAGACATTCTATAATTTTGATAGTATATTCCGTTAGATGAGGCNGAAATCATAAATCTTTGTCCATCTCCTGAAGGTAAAGGGTCCCAGTATCTAGGTTTAAAGATGTTNCTNCTAGAAAAGTTCTTAAACTCTAACATTAGAGTACCAANTACTCTTCCTGCTCCCCATCCTCCTTGAAGTTGTATNTTGTCAGATGATTTTTCTTCTACATTGTAGGTAATGTCAACAGTATTCCTAANAGGGTCNGGTTGTATATCTATATTACCTAATGTTTCNGGATTAAAGTAATCTAATGCGGCAAGTTCTCGTTGAGTTCTTATAATATCCGAACGCTTAAACAAATCTCCTGGCTTAGTTCNTATTTCTCTCATTACAACATGGTCATTTGTTTTCGTGTTTCCATTAACAGTAACTTTATTAACTCTAGCCTGCTGNCCTTCATGAATTCTTATNTCTAANTCAATTTCATTNTTTTCTGTAGCAGTTTCAATTGGNTTTGCNTTAAAGAAAAGATATCCATCATCTAGGTATAACGAACTTATATCCCCTCCATTNGGACTTCCATATATTCTACTATCTAANACAGATTTATCAAAAACATCACCACTTTCAATAGATANTATTTTNCTTAATTCTTCATTAGTGTATTTTGTGTTTCCTACAAAAGTTATATTTCGGAAGNTNTAAGGATTCCCTTCGTNAANCCANACCTCAATTGTAAGTGTATTATCTNGNTTTAAATAGTTTGTATCTNTTAGAATTCGNGCATCTCTAAATCCTTTTTCGTTATATTTNGTAATTATNGATTGTAAATCNGNNTCTAAGTTANCTTCATTAAATTTAGAAACTTTAAAAATTCTCCACCATTTTTTAGTTTTTGTTTCTTTCATTTTTCTACTNATAGNAAAATCTGAAAGNGCNTAGGTNTTNTCTGCTTTGTTAAAGAATGTTTTCTTGGTATTATTTCTTAATTCTCTNCCATGAATAATTATCTCTTTGATTTTNACTCTCTCCCCTTTNTCTATNGTAAAAGTAAGAGAGGAAGCATTTAATGTTTCNTTATCTTCAGTTACTTNATGAGATACAANAATATTATTAAATCCTTTATCTTGAAAATAAATCTCNATTTTGTAAATAGAGTTATTAATNAGGTTATCGGTTAGNACTTTNCCTCTCATTAATTTTAACTGNTCTTTTAANTCTGTTATGTCATGTTTTTTAATTTCTCCNTNAAAATTAAACTTTGAAAGTTTTGGATGTTCTTTTAGNAAAATNTTNAGAAANATTTTCTCNTCNTCTATTTTTTCTATTTCAATTGAGANGTCNGCAAACAANCCTTGTTTCCAAAGCTTTTTGATNGCTAAAGAGANGNCTTCTCCTGGAATTGNAATTTTCTCNCCTAAANNTAANCCNCTAATGCTGATTAATGTATTCTTATCAAGATANTTTGTNCCNCTAACAGTTATNCCTGAAATAAAATATTNTTTAGGACTAGAATAATCTNCAATATTAGATTGNGCAAAAGATATTTTTNTTNCTAAAAATAGGANNCNAAGTATTAAAACTAATTTNTTCAATTTTCNTCTTTTAATTGTTCTGATGTTTNNCCAAATCTTCTTTCTCNNTTCTGAAACTCAAAAATTGCTTCAAATAAATCTTCTTTTGTAAATTCTGGCCATAGTTTTTCTGTAAAATATAANTCAGAATAGGCTATTTGCCAAAGTAAAAAGTTGCTAATTCTATGTTCTCCACTAGTTCGGATTAATAACTCAGGATTAGGAACGCCTTTTGTANTTAGATATTGTGAAAACANCTCTTCATTTATNTCTTCTTCTGAGANTCCTTCTTTTATAATTTGTTTAATTGCGTTTATAATTTCCCAATGACCACTATAACTTAATGCTAAAATAAGATTAGTTCCATTATTTTCTTTTGTNCTCTTAATTGCTTCTTNTAACTCTTTNTGACACTTATTTGGNAGATCCTTAAGNTTCCCAATAGCAGATAAACGGATATTATTATCCATTAAAGTTTTTCTTTCTTTATTTATAGTAGAAATCAATAGAGTCATTAAGGCGTCTACTTCTATTTTTGGCCTGTTCCAGTTTTCAGTNGANAATGNATATAATGTTAGATNTTTTAGNCCTATTTCAGCTGCAGCTTCTACTGTATTTCTTACTGCTTTTACTCCATTTTGGTGCCCGAAAACACGAAATTGCCCTTTTGTTTTTGCCCATCTGCCATTACCATCCATAGTAATAGCAATATGCTTTGGAAGATTTTCTTTGTTTATTTTATTTAGGAACATCTATTTTGCTTAGTAATCGCAACCTTTAGTATTTCCTTTTAATCGGAAAGAAAGTGTAACTCCAGCAAAAGAATACCAATCTTTATTAGTTTCGTCTCCTCTTGCGATACCAGCTTGTTGAGGACCGTCTAAACTTCTATCTGACAGTTCTATTGTGATATTGTCAAATTCAGAAGGCAAACCAGCATAAGTAGTACTTACATCATCAATGTAGTCTGTAAATGTTTTTCTTAAGCCGTACTCAAGAATAATATTAACATCATCTGAAACTCCAATTTTGACACCTCCTCCAAAAGGAATAGACATTTGAGTTAATGCATATTTTTTTCTATTTGGAAATGCAGTAGTCCCTTGTCCTTCAGTTCCTAATTCTTGTAGCGCGTACCATTGTCCGTCCGAAGCTTCTGCTCTCGGATTAAAATTAAATAAAGAAACTCCTGTAAAGACAAAAGGAGTAAATGGATAAAGTGAGTTTCCTGTTTCGTATGGAAGAAAGTTAAATTCAACCTGACCAGAAAGTTCTATAACATCTGATTTGAAATGTAAATTTCGATTTTTATTTATATTATCAGAACTTTTTGCATCATCCGCGTATACATTTGTGTATAATATACAGGATTTAAAGGAAAATCTTCTGTCAAAGTTTTTACGAAATGTAATACCACCAGCTGCTCTTATGTTGTTAAAGTGCGTATTATTTAAATCTCCAATATAATACCCTGTTCCTCCCAAAATACCAAATTCTTGATTTGGCTCATATTGAGCATTAGCATTAGCATTAGAAACAATCAAGAAAATAATAGACAAAACAATATTTTTCCACCTAGTTATAATGTCTTTTAAGGATGTAT
>NZWX01000047.1 GCA_002697625.1 Flavobacteriales bacterium | reverse complement strand
ATTAATAAAACAATAAAACAATAAAACATGATTAAAAGATTAGGCATAATTATAACTCTATTTGGGATCGTATTAACTGTTCAGGCTCAATCAGAATGTGAGACTGATTACGCGATATTTAGAAACGAGTATAAACTAAAGAATTATGATGAGGCATTAAAATCTTGGAGAAAAGTATTTGTAAATTGTCCTTCATTTAATCAAAACACTTTCGCTAATGGTCCTAAAATGTATCATTATAGAATAAAGCAGGATAAAGAAAATAAGCTTGCTTATTTAGATACTTTACTTACTATTTATGATAGAAGAATAGAGATTTTTGGATCGGAAGAAAAAGTATTAGGAAGCAAAGGTGTTGATTTATTAAAATATGACCCAAGTAGATATATTGAAGCATACGAAATGTTGAAAATATCTGTTGATGCTATGGGAACTTCGTCACTTCCTACGGTAATAGTATCTTATTTTAAGTCATTAATAAAACATGAAAAATCTGCAGAAATAATTTCCAAACAAGATATTTTAGATGCATATGTGGTGGTATCAGATATTGTCTCATATAATCTAACAAATAATCAGAAATATGCTAAATATTATCAAACAGCACAAAAAAATATAGAGAATATGTTTACTCCGTACGCTTCTTGTGATGATTTAATATTGGTGTTCGAATCCAGATTAGAGGATGGCAATCCTAGTTTAAGCTTGTTGAAAAAGATAACTTCTCTATTAGACAAAAAAAATTGTACAGATAATGAGGTGTTTTATACTGCAGCTACGAAACTTCATGAGTTAGAACCAACAGCATCTTCAGCTTATGATATGGGAAATACAAGTCTTGCAAAGAAAAATTATTCTGAAGCAATAACTTATTTTAATCAAGCAATTGATTTAGTAGAGGATGAATCTATTAAAGCTTCTTATTACTTAAAACTAGCATATGCATTTCAAATGACCAAGTCATATTCTCAAGCAAGATCAGCAGCTACAAAAGCATCAGATTTGAAGCCAGATTGGGGGGAACCTTATTTAATATTAGGAGATATTTACGCTTCTTCTGCTAGTAGTTGTGGTTCGTCAAGTCTAGAACAACGATCTGTTTACTGGGTTGCTGTTGATGCTTATAGTAAAGCAAAGAGTCTTGATAATTTGCTTGCAGAGAAAGCAAACAAAAGAATTTCTACTTGGTCAAAACAATTTCCATCTAAAGAGGATTGTATTTGGGAGGATTTAGAAGAAGGAACTACATATAAGGTTGGTTGTTGGATTGGTAGATCAACTAGAGTAAGAACGAGAGATTAATAATTTGAATCGGTTCAGTTTTTATATACTTTTCTTAATTTACTTTTCCTCCTGTGAGAATTCTAAAGAAAATATAATCAATTTTATTTCCTCTGAGGAGCTTCCTTTAGAAGAGTTGACGCATTCTGAGATTATGTATACTGAAAATGGTATGATAAAGGTAAAGATAATGTCAAATAAAATGCAGAGGTTTGTAAATGATGAAGATAGAGTAAAACTTTTTGATGGGGTACATTTTGATTTTTATAGACTTGATGTTGAAAATCAGAAGTCTGTTTTAACATCTGAAATTGCAATTATAAATAATACAACTAATATTATGAAGGCTAGTCAGAATGTAATTTTAAAATCTTCTGATAATAAAGAGCTTTTAACAGAAGAGCTTATTTGGGATAAAAATAAAGGTTTGATTTATACTGATCTAGAAGTTGTAATTAGGACTGAAGATGAAATAATCTCTGGTATTGGTTTTGAATCTACCCCAGATTTTACAGAATATCAGATTAAACAAGCAAAAGGAATATTTAGTATTAATAAATAAAGTATGTCATTTACAATTGTAATAATAACTCTTTTACTGTCTGCATTCTTTTCGGGAATTGAGATTGCATTTGTTTCTTCCAACAGATTAAAACTAGAGTTAGATAAATCTTCTGGTTCATTTGTTGCAAGAATACTCTCTATTTTTTCTAATGCTGAGCCTAATTTTATTGCAACAATGTTAGTTGGAAATAATATTGCATTAGTAATCTTTAGTATATCTATGACAGACTTATTAAGTCCATCTTTAGATTTTATAACTTCAGATTTATTGTTATTATTAATTCAAACAGTTGTTTCAACAGTTATAGTCCTAATATCTGCAGAGTTTATTCCAAAGGTAATCTTCAGGATAAATCCTAATTATATGCTAAAGTTATTTTCTATTCCTCTTGTAGTATTTTACTTTGTTCTATCCCCAATAGTATTTATCATGTTGTTTATCTCAGGGTTTGTTATGAAATATATTTTCAGATTAAAGAAAGAACAAGTAAATCAGGTTTTTAGTAAGGTAGATCTTGATGAGTATCTTGATAGTTTAACTCAAAATATCGAGAATGAGGTAGTTTTGACTTCAGAAGTAGAAATGCTTCAGAATGTATTGGAGCTTTCTAGTATCAAAGTAAGAGAGTGCATGGTTCCCAGAACAGATATGAGTGCTATAAATATAAAATCTACTACAGCAGAACTTAGAAATTTATTTATTGAAACTAAGTTTACTAAGATTCCTGTATTTAAGGATAATATTGATAATATTATTGGGTATGTACATTCCTCAGATTTATTTAAAAAACCTCTTACTATTAAATCGATAATGTTACCTATTCCTATTGTTACTGAGAGTCTAGCGGCAAATGAGATGTTAAATACATTTATTAATAAAAACAAAAGTATTGCATTGGTAGTAGATGAGTTTGGAGGAACGTCAGGATTGGTTACAATTGAAGATGTTACGGAGGAGATTGTTGGTGAAATTGAAGATGAACACGATCAAGATGATATTATTGATGAAAAAATATCTGATAATGAATTTTTATTTTCTTCAAGAATGGAAGTTGACCAGATTAACGATAAATATAATTTACAACTTCCAGAATCAGAAGAATATGAAACTATTGCAGGATTCGTATTGACTTTAAATGAGGATATACCAGAAAAAGATGAGGAAATTGAATTTGAAGATAAGTTATTTATAGTAGATTCAGTTGATGAGAAAAGTATCCAACTTATCCGTGTCTTAATCAAATAAATAGCTATTTATCTATTTTCATAACTCAAATAACAATTGTATATTCGCAGACTAATTTTTAATTTAATTATAAGAATATGGCAGTTTTAGGAAAAATAAGAGAAAGAGGTCTTTTGTTAATCTTTGTTGTAGGAGGAGCTCTTGTTGCATTTATACTTACCGAATTTATTAATAGTAGAAGTTCCGGACCAAGAGAAGAAGGTACTGTAGGAAGTATTTATGGTGAAGACATTATGCCAAATGAATTTTCTGAGGCTTTAACATTAATAAAAAATACTCAACAATATCAGAATTACCAGGAAGGTCAGCAAATGAGTATTGCTTGGGATAAGTTAACTCAAGATAAAATTATAAATTCTCTTACAGAAGATTTAGGAATCAGTGTATGTAGTAAAGAGGTCTATGAATTTGAAACAGGTAATATCAATGCCAATAACGTGTCTCCTCACTTTTCGAATGTTTTTATGAATCAGGAAACCCGACAATTTGATAGAAATCTGGTAGATAATTGGCTGGACAATTTTGATAATCTTACTCCAGATAATAGAGCATTTTTCTTAAATGTAGAAAATGAAGCGATAAAAACTAGATTTAGTCAAAAATATCAAAACCTTATTGAAAAAGGTATGTATACTACAACTCAAGAAGCGGTCAAAGTATTAAATTCAAGAGTTCAAAATGCTTCTGTAAATTATGTTTCTATCCCATTTACTACTATAGAAGATATTGAAATATCAGAAGAAGAAGTTACAGAACATTATAATAATAACATAGATGATTATCAGAATGAAAAAGAAACTAGGAATGTAGAGTATGTTACCTTTACAGTACTTCCTTCGTCTGAAGATGATGCCTCTGTTAGAGATGAAATGGTTTCATTATCTAATAAGTTTAAAATTTCAGAAAATGATGAGTTGTTTGCAGCAAGGTATACATCTGAATTAATTGAAGGTTTCCCTTATTTAAAAAAAGAAGATGTAACTGACCCCAAATTTACTGAGTTATTAACTAAAGAATTAGGTGATGTTTCAGGTCCTTATAAGTTAACTAATGGTAGATACAGATTGTCAAAATTATCTGACATAGCAGATAGAGCAGATTCTGTTGAAGCAAGACATATTTTATTAACTTTAGATACTCTTACAGCAGATACAGCTAAAACAATTTTAAGAAATATAAGAAAGCAAGTAAAGGAAGGTAAAGATTTTGGAGTATTAGCAGGAAAATATTCAGAAGATAAAGGATCTGCTATAAAGGGTGGAGATTTAGGTTGGTTTACAGAAGGACAAATGGTAACTGAATTTAATGATGTTTGTTTCTCTTCTAAAGTGGGAGATTTAAGAATTGTAAGAACTCAATTTGGAGTTCATTTAATNCAAANAACAGGTGTGAGTAAATTNACTACAAAATATAAAATNGTCCACNTTGATAAAGATGTNTTACCAAGTGCTGAGACAAAAGANTTTTATTATGCGCAAGCAAANNATTTTATAAATTCTGCAAATAATAAGCCATCTGANACATCCTTTTCTTCATTTGCTGAAAGCCANAATCAATTAGTTAGAGAAGATGTAAATGTAGATAATATGAAATTTAACATTNCTGCACTACCAAACTCTAGAGAAATTGTAAANTGGATGTTTGNTGCTAATGTTTCTGANATATCAAATTCAATNTATACTTGTGGAGATAATTATGTAGTTGTNAGTCTTTCAGGAATTAATGAATCAGGTGATAANAGCTTNGAATCTGTAAGAGANCANATCACTCAAAGTTTACAGTTAGATAAAAAGTTNGAATCAATAAAATCTAAGATTACAGANGGATCTACATTAGAGTCTATTGCAACNCTTTTNNNTTCAGAANTAAAAACAGTTGAGGGGGTGAATTTTGATAATACAAATGTTAANGGTTTAGGNAACGTAACAANCTTTGTTGGTGTCTCAANCTCAATTGATTTAAATAAANTATCTTCTGTTTTCAGAGGAAATAATGAAGCATATGTTTTATCNGTTNCTTCAAGATTAGAGNCATCAATAACAGAAGCNAATAGTTCTCAAAAANAAGNAATACAAACTTCTANTTCTTCTGGTGNATTCTTTAATNCAGTANTNAAGGTNTTAAAAGANAAAGCTAATATTGTAGATGAAAGAATCAGNTATTANTAGANTNTAATTNATATNAANANAAGACTTCTACTGAAAAGTAGGAGTTTTNTTANGNTATCTCAGAATATCCATTCTGTAAGAATTAAGGTTNAGAAATATAAATAGNAGTATAGTAAAAGAAAGTAATGATGAACCTCCATAACTCATNAAAGGAAGTGGAATACCAATAGTAGGAGCAAGNCCAATAGTCATTCCTAAATTTATGAGTAGATGNNTGAATAAGATACAAGCAACACTATATCCATANACTCTACAGAATTGAGATTTTTGTTTCTCNGATAGATAAATGATTCTTAATAATAAAGCTCCAAAANNCATCAAGAAGAATAAACTTCCTACNAATCCCCACTCTTCTCCTACNGTACAAAAAATAAAGTCAGTACTTTGTTCAGGAACAAANTCAAATCTGGTTTGAGTNCCATTTAAAAAACCTTTTCCNANAAAGCCTCCAGAACCAATNGCAATTTTAGATTGAATAAGATTGTANCCNGNTCCTAANGGGTCAAATTCCTTTCCTAGTAAAATATTTANTCTTTCAATATGGTGTGNTGATAGAANNTTATTANAAATATAATNGGTGCTAAATATTACTCCATTTGATATAAGAGNTATAATTGTAGAAATTTTNAGACTTCTAACNCTATTTGATGAACTTAAAAATANGATAANAATNAATAAGGTNACAATNATTGATAANATCCANGGAGTAATTAATAANGAAAATAATGCTAAAGCAAANAGAACTAACCCAACAATTAATACATTCCCCGANAATCCTTCTCTATAAAAAACTAAAATAAATGANGTAAATACTAGAGCNGTGCCTAAATCATTTTGTAAAATAATNAANANAAAAGGAACAAGTAAAACAAGATAACTTNTAGCCATAGANTTAAAAGAGTATTTNTTTTGTTTGTTTAAGCTAAACATCTTAGNTAATGCTAANGCAGTTNCAAATTTTGNAAACTCGGAGGGTTGTATTTTAAAACTTCCTATTCTAAACCATGATGTAGCACCNCCAGTAGAGTCAGNACTAAAAAGTANTACAANTAAAAANANGACTATAATTCCATAGAATAGAAATGCGAGAGAGTCAAAGAAACTCCAGTCAATAATCAGAATNACAAATCCNACAAATAATGAAATTCCNATAAACAATAGCTGTTTTCCGTATTTTGTATTGAGATCAAAAATGGAGTTTGTTATATCATCATTATGCATTGACGCATAGATNTTAATCCATCCAAAAAANACCAATACTAGATAAAGTAGAATNNTNATNCNATCTATTTTNCCNAATATTTCTGNAGTACGTCTCATTTTATNTTCAGTAAATTTCCATTAATCATTTGATTTTCTAATCTTNTATTAGAGNTNCNCCCTTTAAGGTATTTCTCAATAATAAGTGTCGAGATTGGNGCGGCCCAAGAGGATCCCCATCCTCCATTTTCAACATATACAGCAATTGCAATCTTNGGGTTATCTTTTGGAGCAAATGCAATAAATATTGAATGATCTTCTCCATGNGGNTTTTGTGCAGTTCCTGTTTTCCCNCAAATATCAAGACCCTCTACCTTNGATAAGATTGCTGTTCCGTCTTCATGTNTTAATGCTAATTCCATTCCATCAATTACNGTTTCATAATGGNNTGGAGAAATAGAGGTGTATGTTTNCTTCAAGAATNTTTTTGGAATAGTATCCTTTTCNATTTNTTTTATAATATGNGGTGTGATGTAATAACCTCTGTTTGCNATNGTGGCAGATAAATTAGCCATTTGTATTGGTGTTACTAATAATTCTCCTTGTCCAATAGACATTGATATTATTGTTGANGATTTCCATCTATTTTTCTTNTAATATCTATCNTAATATTCAGAATCAGGNATAAAACCTTTTGTNCCAGAAGTAAAATCATTACCTANATAATTNCCAAAACCAAAACTNTCTACATGTTTTTTCCATATCTCATATCCTTCATAAATACTGTTGAANGAATTAAAATACTCCTCCCAAAGATTACAGAAGTANGGATTACANGAAGTTGCAAGTGATGTTNTTAAATTNACATATGGGTTGTGTTCATGACATCTAACATNCTTATTATTTCCATATTCAAATGNTCCATCACAAAAATAACTTTGGTTTTTATCTANTTTTCCTTCTTGNANTGNAATTAAACTATTCACTAATTTTAATGGNGANGCAGGAGGATAAGTTCCATTTAGAGCNCTNTTAAATAATGGTTTGTTTNTATTATTGNAGAGATTANAGTAATGTTTAGATCTATCCCTNCCTCTCATATAGTTAGGATTNTAGTTAGGAGATGTAANAAGAGTTAAGATTTCCCCTGAACTAGGTTCAATTNCAACAATTGANCCNATTTTGTTTTGCATNAGCATCTCNCCATATTTTTGAAGATNTATATCTAAGGTNGTNGTNATATTCTTCCCATGTATTGCTAATGTATCNTGTNTTCCATTATTAAAACTACCTTGTGAGGTGTTATGTGCGTCTACTAATATCATTTTCATTCCTTTCTCTCCTCTTAGNTGAAGTTCATANGANGATTCTATTCCGGTTTTCCCTTCAAGATCTCCTTTTGTATANTATTTTTNCTTTANTTTTTCNTCATCTACTTCTCCTAAATATCCAATAGCATGTGCAGCAGCATTAATTGGGTAATCTCTAGTAGTATTTACTCTAACATANAATCCATTAAATTCATTTAANGATTCNTGTATTTTATGAGCNNAAGCNGTNTTTAATTGTTTTGAAAATACACTTTCTTTATATTTAGAGTAGATAGTAGCTTCTTGTAGTTCTNTTCTAAANNCTTCAATATCTAATCCTGTAAGANNNCATAATTTNAGNGTNTCTAATGGNNTCACTTCTTTTGGAATTACCATTAAATCATAAGATGCNATATTAGAAACTAATAANTCTCCATTTCTGTCATAAATAAGGCCTCTTGCGGCTTGTTGNNCCTCAAACCTTATAGCATTGTTTTGTGCGGAATATTTATATTTAGAATTTATAACNTGAATGTAAAAAAGCTTTAAAAGAAAGATAAGAATAACAATTATGAAAATTCCTTTAATAATTTGTTGTCTTCCTTGTAATTGCACCATTTTTACTCAGTAGTTTTAAATGAAAATAATTGAAAAATCAGAATAATAAGATACGTTATAATTGAACTTAAAAAAATCTTAAAAATTAAAAACAGGATTCCACTACTTGAAAAATGGTCTAGTAAAAATAAAAACGAATGATGTATAAGAATTATAGATAGTGCATATATGCTAAAGGTTTTGAATCCTAAAATTTGAAGACTTAATCTATCTTTTTCATCAATAGAATTCTTAGCAATTATGACTCTTTGAAGGTAAGGAGTTAAGAAAGATACAAATACTAAAGAAGAAGAATTTAATCCTATATTTCCTTCAAATAAATCCAATAAAATTCCAATAAGGAATGAGAAGATTAATAGAAACCATCGTTCTGTATCTTGAGGGAGTGTTATAATCAAAACTAAATATACTAAAGGGTTGATAAAGTTGACAAATTGTATATTATTCAGAATTAATACTTGAATGAGTACAAAAACTGGAACAAGCCATATATATGACGTAATATATTTCATATTATAAATTTTCCTTTTCTAATTTATCTAATGAGTTAATAATATATACATTCTTTATTTTATTCATATCGTTAATGAACCGAATTTTTATTTTGTATAATCCATTTTCACTCCCTTTTTTGTAAGATGTAATTGTCCCAATATTGATACCAGAAGGAAATATTGAACTATATCCATTTGTCTGAATTGTATCTCCAATATTTATGATTACATGATTAGGTATGTCGCTTATCTCAGCAGTCATGTAATTATTAGATGTCCATTTTAAAGATCCATTCTGATTACTTTTTAAATGCATAACACTAATAGATGATTTACTATTCAATATAGAGATTGCTTTTGAATAATTTAAAGAGGTAGAATTTACTATTCCAATTACTCCATTTTCTGCCATTATTCCCATTCCTATTTTGACTCCATCTAACTCACCTTTATCTAAAGTTAGATAATTATCTTTTTTAAAGATAGAATTGTTTACTATTCGAGCATTTGTAAATTCAAATAATTGTGGATTTGAATTTTTTTCTGATTTACTTAGTATTGAATATAATTTTGCATTTTCTCTTTTTAAGTATTTATTTTCTTCATTTAAATACAGGTATTTGTTAAAATTCGAATAATAAGAATACATTGCTCCAGTATATTCTTGAGTAAATGACAACAACCTGCTTTTTTGAAATTTATGATTCGAAAAGAAAAGGAATAAAGCAAAGGATTCTATTAAAATGAATAATAGAATAAAATGATATTTCTTTATAAATCGAAATAAATTTCTCATTATTTAAGTTTACTGAATTAGGAAGGAGAAGTCAGATGTGTTTTTTAGTGCAATTCCTGTTCCCCTTGCTACTGCTCGTAAAGGATCTTCCGCTACATATACAGGTAATTTTGTTTTTTGTGATATTCTTTTGTCCAATCCTCTTAACATGCCTCCTCCTCCAGTAAGATATAATCCTGTATTGTATATATCGGCAGAAAGAGCAGGAGGAGTTGTGAACAATGCATTCATAATTGCAGCTTCTATGGCTTCAATAGAATTATTTAATGCATTTGCAATTTCTTTATAAGTTACCACTACTTCTTTTGGAATACCATTCATTAAATCTCTACCATGCACAGCAAAGTTTGGTGGTGGGTCTTCTAATTCGGTCATTGCAGATCCAACATTAATTTTGATTTTCTCAGCCATATTATCTCCGATAGCAATGTTGTATCTGGTTTTCATGTAGTTTTTGATGTTGTTTGTAAACTCATCCCCAGCGACCTTTATGGATTTGTCAGTTACAATCCCTCCTAAAGAAATAACAGCAATTTCTGTTGTTCCACCTCCTATGTCAATAACCATATTCCCTTCTGGCTCCATTACATCAATCCCAATCCCAATAGCTGCGGCCATTGGCTCATGTATTAACCAGACTTCTTTCGCTCCTGCGTGTTCTGCAGAATCTAACACAGCTCGTTTTTCCACCTCAGTAATCCCTGAAGGTATACATATAACCATTTTTAAAGCTTGTGGAAATAGTGTCTTTTTACGATTTATCATTTTAATAAAACCTCTTATCATCTGCTCTGCAGAATGAAAATCAGCAATTACTCCATCTTTTAAAGGACGAATAGTTGTAATCCCTCTATGCGCTCTCCCATGCATTTGCCTAGCTCTCTTGCCAAACGCTATAACTTCATCACTTTTCAAATCCTTGGCAACAATAGAAGGTTCATCGACCACAACTTTATCGTTATGGATAATTAGAGTATTTGCAGTGCCTAAATCAATAGCAATTGCTTCTGTCATGAAGTCAAAAAATCCCATAGTTTTTATATTTTAATGTTTAAAATGCCTGAGTCCTGTAGTAACCATTTTCATATTATTATTATTACAGAACTCAATTGATAAATTATCTTTTATTGAACCTCCTGGTTGTATTACACATTTTACTCCCTCATTATATGCTAATTCAACACAATCTGGAAACGGAAAGAATGCGTCAGAAGCCATTACAGCCCCGTTTAAATCAAAGTTAAAACTTTTAGCTTTTACTACCGCTTGCTTTAAAGCGTCTACTCTTGAAGTTTGTCCTACTCCGCTTGATAATAATTGCTTTCCTTTTGCAAAAACTATTGTATTTGATTTTGTGTGCTTACAAACTTTAGTTGCAAATTTTAGATCAGAAAACTCCTCATCATTTGGAGATAAGTTTGTAACTATTTTCATATCGGATATTTCATCTGTTTTTAAATCTTTGTCTTGATGAAGAACACCATTTAATACAGATCGGAACTGAGTAGAAGGGAGTTTAATATTTTTCTGAATGAGGATGACTCTATTTTTCTTAGATTTTAAAATTTCTAAAGCTTCTTTTTTGTAGGAAGGTGCAATAATAACTTCAAAAAAGATCTTGTTTATCTCTTCTGCAGTTTCTACATCAACCTCTTTATTTGTAATAAGAACACCACCAAAAGCAGAAACAGGATCGGCTGCAAGAGCATCTTTCCAGCTTTTTACTAATGTATTTCTACTTGCTACCCCACAAGCATTATTGTGTTTCATAACAACAAACGTGGTTTCATTAAATTCAGAGATTAAATTAACAGCTGCGTCAACATCCAATAGATTATTATAAGATAATTCTTTGCCGTTTAATTTCTCAAACATATTTTCTAAATCTCCAAAAAACACTCCATTTTGATGAGGATTTTCCCCATATCTTAATGTTTTATTATTTCTTATACTTTGTTTAAAACTGCCTTCGTCCCCCTCATTGAAATAATTAAATATTGCCGTGTCGTAATGAGAAGAAATATCAAATGCTTTTCTTGCAAATTTCTTTCTTGTGTCTATGTTTGTTGTTTCTCCTCCATTTTCTAAAAGAGAAAGCAGTTCATCATATTGATTTCTCTCTGAAATTATAAGAACATCTTTATAGTTTTTTGCAGCTGCACGGATTAATGAAATTCCTCCTATGTCAATTTTTTCAATAATCTCTTGTTCTACAGCACCAGATGCTACTGTTTTTTCAAATGGGTATAAATCTACAATTACTAAATCAAATTCAGGAATTTCGTATTTATTTAATTGTTCTTTGTCAGAACCAAGATTTCTTCTTGACAGTATACCTCCAAATACATTTGGATGCAAGGTTTTTACTCTTCCTCCTAAAATAGAAGGATATGATGTTAAGTCTTCTACTCTATTTACTTGAACCCCTTCCTCCTCAATAAATTTTTGAGTACCTCCAGTTGAATATATTTCAATATCTAATTCATCTAGTTTTTTTACGATAGGAGCAAGTCCATCCTTATGAAACACCGAGATTAGGGCGTTTTTTATTTGTCTTTTTTGAGTCATTTACTTTTTTGATTAGTAATGCAATTTTACTCAAATACTAGATGTTTTTCAAGGGATTGAAAGGTAAATCTAATTTCTGTTAATAACTTTTTGGATTGTTAATTGCAGAATTATTTTCCTAAAATAGATTTACAGATTGTAATCGCAGAAGATGCTGAGTCCACCTTTTTGAAAACTAATGAAAGCTTGTCTGATTTTTCTTTCATTTCGCAAGTTGTGAAGTTTTGTTTTAGATATTCTAAGATTAAACCAAATGTTTCAGATTCAAAATAATTAGAATCTCTTTTTGTGGTAAAATAGGTTCTCATTTCTCCATTTTTAAGATGAATTCTTTCAAATCCTAACTCTTTTGCAATCCATTTTAGTTTCATAGAAGACATGAGATCTGAAACAGAATTAGGAATAATTCCAAATCGATCTTCTAAATTTTTCTGAAAAATAGTTAAATCTTTTTGTTCTTTAATTGAATTTAACTCTTTGTAAATGTTAAGTCGCTCTTCAATATTTGAGATGTATGTTTCTGGGATAAGAATCTCTAGATCTGTATCAATCTGACAATCTTTAATGAAGTAATTTTCTTTTTCCTGAGAAAATAGTTGCTGAAATTTTTCTTGTTTTAATTCTTCTATTGCTTCATTCAATATTTTTTGATACATATCAAATCCAATTTCATTTATAAACCCACTTTGATCGGCACCTAATAAGTCTCCAGCTCCTCGTATATCTAAATCTCGCATTGCAATACTAAATCCGCTACCTAAATTGGAGAATTGTTCTAAAGCATTTAATCTTTTTCTTGCGTCATCTGAAAGTTGGTAGGAGGGCGGGCTGATTAAGTAACAGAAGGCTTTTTTATTTGATCTACCAACTCTTCCTCTCATTTGGTGTAAGTCTGACAATCCAAAATTATTGGCATTATTAATTATAATGGTATTTGCATTTGGAACATCTACTCCATTTTCTACAATTGTTGTAGAAACTAAAACATCATATTCTCCTTCAATAAATCCTAGCATTAATTCTTCTAAAACCTTTCCTTCTAATTGACCATGACCTACCTTTATTTTAGCATTCGGGACCAGTCTTTGTATCATCCCTGCAACTTCTTTTATGTTATCTATTCTATTATGAATAAAGAAAACCTGGCCATTTCTAGATATCTCATATTGAATAGCATCTCTTATGACCTCTTCATTAAATTGAATGATCTCTGTATTTATAGCGATTCTATTTGGAGGAGGAGTGTTAATGACAGATAAATCTCTTGCTCCTAAAAGTGAAAATTGAAGAGTTCTTGGAATTGGCGTAGCAGATAGAGTAAGAATGTCTACATTCGATTTGAGATTCTTTAGTTTGTCTTTAATATTTACTCCAAACTTCTGTTCTTCATCAATAATTAAAAGTCCTAAATCTTTAAATTTTACATCCTTACCTACAATTCTGTGCGTCCCAATTAATATATCTAACTTGCCTTCTTCTAAGTTCTTTAAAGTTTGACTTTGTTGTTTTGTTGTTTTAAATCTGTTAATATAATCTACTTTACAAGGGAAGTCTCTTAATCTGTTTTTAAATGTTTTGTAATGTTGAAGTGCTAAGATTGTAGTAGGAACAAGAATGGACACTTGTTTGTTATCTGCTACTGCTTTAAATGCAGCTCTTATAGCTAGTTCAGTTTTTCCAAATCCAACATCTCCACACACTAGTCTATCCATTGGAATATTTCTCTCCATATCTTCTTTTATAGATAAAGTTGCAGTAGTTTGATCTGGAGTGTCTTCCCACATAAATGAGGCTTCTAATTCATGTTGTAAATAACTATCTGGAGAGTAAGAAAACCCTTCAAGAGTCTGACGTTTTGCATATAGTTGTATTAGATTAAAAGCAATTTTCTTGATTTTGCTTTTCGTTTTATTTTTAGTATTTTTCCATTTTGTTCCTCCAAGCTGATTAATAGAGGGCTGATACCCTTCTCTTCCAGAAAACTTTGATATCTTATGTAATGAATGTACGCTTATATACAGTAAGTCTCCTCCCTTATAAATTAGTTTTATACTTTCTTGTTTCTTTCCATTATTGTCTATCTTATGAAGTCCAGCGAACTCTCCAACTCCATGGTCAATATGAGTAACAAAATCACCTACCTGTAGGCTTGTAAGTTGTTTTAAGGTAATCGCTTGTTTGTCTGTAAATTTTGTTTTACTTTTAAACCTATGGTGCCTGTTAAAAATTTGATGGTCGGTATATATTGCTAGTTGATTGTCATGGTCAATAAATCCTTCATGTAAGTTAGTTACAATAGTAATGTACGTTATCTCTTTTTCTATATTTTCTAAAATCTGATGGAATCTTTCCTCTTGTTCTGAGGAAGAACAAAGAATTATATTTTTATATCCATTTTCTTGATTTTTGATTAACTCAGAGAATAAAATGTCAAATTTTTTATTAATTGGAGTAAGTGGAATGCATCTTGTTGTAATTTTAACATCTGTTTTTAAAATATTATTTCCCCCAAACTCAACTACTCTAAACTCCTCTAACTGGTTCGAAAATTCATTTGCATTTGTAAAAATTTTATGAGGAGTTAATTGAGAAATAGTATTATCTTTTAGTTTTTTAAACTCTATTTCTGCTTTCTCAAAATTTTCTTGTAAAACCCCGATAGTATGTAGAGAGTCTTCCATCCATATTGTGCTGTTTTTTGGCAGATATTCCAATAAGCTTACTTGTTTTTCTGTTACTTTTTTGGCTTCAGTATTTGGTACAATAGAGATTTTCTCCCTTTTTTCTATAGAGAGTTGAGTATTAATATTAAAAGATCTAATACTTTCAATTTCATCATCAAAGAACTCAATCCTAAAAGGATGTTCGTCAGCATAAGAAAACACATCTACAATTCCTCCTCTTATTGAAAACTGTCCTGGGTCTGTCACGAAATCTGTAGCAGTAAAATTGTTTTCAATAAATATTTCTTTTAACAAATCAGGATGGTGTGTGTCGGCAACAGATAGAATGATAGTACGTTTTTTTAAAGTTTTTCTACTTACTACTTTTTCAAATATTGCTTCAGGATAACTAACAATAATAGAATTTCGTTTATTGTTTAATTTGTTTAACACCTCTGATCTTAATAAAATGTTAGAATTATCGGTTTCTTCTATTTGATACGATCTTCTGTAAGATGCTGGATAGAAAAACACCTCATGATTTATTAAGTTTTCTAAATCATTAATAAAATAATTTGCAGATTCTTTATCATTTAGGATAAAAAGTTGTGGAACTTTAGATTCTTTTAATATTGAAGCTGCTAATATTGACTTAGAAGATCCTATAAATCCATTTAATTGTATCTTACTTGATTCCTGAACTAATGACTCAGAAATAGATGCTCTAAATATAGAGTCTGGTATTAATTTTAATAAAGATTTGTTTTTCAAATTACTTTATTTCCTTCATCATTTTATTATACCAATCTTGATTGATGTCAAAAGGTTTTCCTCCTTTTATTCTGTTAAAATCAATACAACTTAGAGTATTGTTATTCTCTTCATCCCATCCCACAACTCCACTTATCCCTTTGGTTGCACTTTCTACAGCATAGTCTGAAAGCTCAAAAATTAAATCTAAATCTTTTTGATTTGATTTTGCAGATCTAGCAAAATATCCACTCTTTTGAACCAGTACTTTATTAGCTTTTAATCTTTTTGCAAATTGTCTGGCAAACCATTGTCCAGGATTAAGATCGTCTAATCTAACATGTCCAAATGGATCTCGTAATACTTCTCCACCTTCCTTTTTAGTATCTTTTATTATTATTTCTAGTCCAGCTCCTTCGCTTAAAAAGACGTTTACACAGTCATACTTATCCATTATTTTATTTAATCTCTCACATTCTTTATCAAAATCTATATCTTCTTCGGGTAATAAAACAGAGTGTATATCCCATTTTTCCTTTGTGATTCCTATTTCTGGAACAAATGAAATATTCTGTAATCGTTTTCTGTACTCAAAAGCAGTGGCAGCTGTAAGCCATCCACAATGTCTCCCCATAATTTCATGTATTATTAACTGTCTGTCAGATGTTGTATTCTCATTGACTATATTTTCGAAAAATACAGCTCCTTGTTCTGCAGCTGTCCAGGCCCCTAAGCTTTGTGTTATTGGATAAATATCATTATCTATGGTTTTTGGTAGTCCTACAACTGTTAAATCATAGTTGTTCTCTTTTAAATAATTTGACAACTCTGCTGCGGTAGTATTTGTGTCATCTCCTCCAATAGTGTGTAATATATTTACTCTATCTTTTACTAGTTGTTTTGCAGCAATTTCCAGTGGAATTTCTCCTTCTGAAATATAACCTTTATCGACACAATCCTGAATATTCGTAAGTTTAACTCTACTGTTTCCTATAGGAGTTCCTCCAAAATTATAAATATTATTTAGATTTTCTTTTAATGATTTTGGAAAGGAAATAGAATTTCCCAGTAACAGACCTTTATATCCATTTAAATAACCAATAATTTCCGATTCCGGATAGTGGTTTAAATAAACTTCTGTTAATCTGCCTACAGATGCTGAGAGGCAAGGGGCTACACCTCCTGAAGTTAAAAATGCAATTTTCATACGGATTAATTTGTACTGCAAATATCGTATTTTTTGTCTAACAAGGACCTCTTCTTTAATGAAGACTTTTAAAAGATGAAATCAGAAGATATTTTATGATATAAAACTTTTGATATCTTAATGTTACTTTCTGAACTCCAACCTGCAATATGAGGTGATAGAATGGTATTTTTACTTTCTATTAAAAATTTCATTTCTCCTTTTCCACCACTTTCTGACAACGTTTCAAATGAACTCTTCTCATATTCTAACACGTCCAGACAAGCTCCTTTTACCTTTCCTTCTTTCATTGCATTTACAAGATCTCTTGTATTTACACACTTTCCTCTTGCTGTGTTAACTACATAAATATTCTTCCTAAATTTATTTATGAATCCAGAATTTACAATATGCTCAGTTTCTTTAGTTAACGGGACATGCAAACTTACAATATCAGCATTATTAAAGATGTTATTCATGCTGCTTTTATAAGAATAGTTGTCTAGATATTTGTCGTATGCTAATATTTTTACTTTAAATCCCTTTAATATTTCCACAAAAGCAGATCCATTGTTTCCGTATCCTATTATAGCTAAAGTTTTTCCAGATAATTCTATTCCTCTATTGTCTTCTCTTCTCCAAATTCCATTTCTTACTTCTTCATCAGATTTAATTATATTGTTAAACAAGGAAAGTAACATTGCTAAAGCGTGCTCTGCAACAGCCTGTCTATTTCCTTCTGCAGCATTATAACATCTTATATTTTTTAATTTAGCATATTCTACATTAATATTTTCTAATCCAGAGCCTGCTCTTGCAATAAATTTTAGATTAGAGGCTTTGTCAATAAATTTTTGATCAATATTAAATCGACTTCTAATGACAAGTCCTTCATAATCAATGATAACTTCTTCAATTTCAGATTTAGATAACGATAATTCCTGATGACAAATAAAATTATTGCTCTCTAATTTTTGCTGGAGAGAAGGGTGTACGCTATCTACAAATAAAACTTTCATTATAATATTGCTTGTCCAATTAGGAAGTAAATATAAAGTCCCAAAATATCATTTACAGTAGTGATAAATGGGCCTGTGGCAAGGGCAGGATCTATCTTATATTTTTCGAGAGTTAAAGGTGTCAAAGTACCAAAAAGAGCAGCAAATACTATTACAGATAATAATGATAAACTTACAGTTATACATAGTTGAATAGAATATTGAAGTATTAATGTTGCAGCAAGAATAATAATCGAACAAATAATACCATTTAGTAGAGCAACTCCAAGTTCTTTTGTTAATTTCCCTAATATTGTATTTATTTTTATAGAGTTGTTTGCAAGGCCTTGAACAACAATTGCGGCAGATTGCACACCAACATTCCCTCCCATTGCAGCTATTAGAGGAATGAAAAATGCAAGTTTGGTAAATTTCGAGAAATCCTCAAATAGACCAATAATCTCTGCTCCTAAGATGCCTCCCAACAACCCTATAAGTAACCAGGGTAACCTAGCTCTTGTAAGTTGCCAAATGCTATCAGAAGATTCAACATCTTCAGTAATTCCAGAAGCCATTTGATAATCTTTTTCGGCTTCTTCTTTTACAACATCTATTACATCATCAATTGTAATTCTTCCAACTAATTTCTTATTCTCATCTACTACAGGAATTACAATCAAACCATATTTATTCATAATATTTGCAACACTTTCATCACCCTCACTTACTGGAATAGAAATTATCTCTGAATTTAAGATCTCTTTTATTACGATTTTACTTTCTGTAAGTAAAAGTCTTCTTAAAGATAATGTTCCTACAAGTTCCTCCTTATTATTTACCACATAAATGGTATGCACCTTTTTAACTCCAGACGCCTGTTTACGCATCTCTTTTAAACATTGTAATGAGTTCCAATTTTCATTAACTTTTATAAGTTCTTTCGCCATTAATCCTCCTGCTGTATCTTCAGGGTAACTTAATAAATCAGTAATATCAGAAGCGTGTTCATCATCTTCAATTAAAGAAAGTACTTCTTCTTTTTTTTCATGAGTTAGTTCCGAAATCACATCTGTTGCATCATCTGATTCTAAGTTCTCAATAACTTCCGTTGCAATTTCTTTAGAAGATAAATTAGATAATAATTGCTCTCTTAATTCCTCTTCCACTTCCATTAACACAAGAGCAGATTTTTCCTCATCTAACAGTTGAAATAAGTAGTGTGCTTCTTCGATTGAAAAACCCTTTATCAATTCTCCGATATCAGCAACGTGTAAATCTGATATTTTTTCTTGAATAATTTTTTTAGAATTCTCCGAAATTAATTCAGAAATATCTTGTGAAAAATTACTATTTATTTCTTTGTTATTGGACACTTTTGGTAATAATTATAAAATCTTCTACATCTAATTGTTCGGCTCTTTTTTGTAGCAGAATTTCAATTTCTTTATTGGTTTTCAAAGTAAAGGGTTTTAAGGAATTTCTCAAAGTTTTTCTTCTTTGATTGTATCCTGATTTTACTATCTGAATAAATTTTTCTTCATCGCAATCTAATTTTTTTCTTTTATTCCTTACTAGTTTTATAACACCAGATTTAACTTTTGGAGGCGGTGTAAAAACATTCTCTTCTACAGTAAAACAGTATTCAATATCATAAAAAGCTTGAAGGAGTACACTTAATATGCCTTTTTTCTTTCCTTTTACAGAAGCTACTCTCTCGGCAACTTCTTTTTGAAACATGCCAACTAGTTCTGTTACCTTGTCTCTATTTTCAAAAGCCTTAAAAAGTATTTGAGACGAAATGTTGTAAGGGAAATTACCAATTACAGATATTTTATTTTTATATAATTCTTGTAGATTTAGTTTTAAAAAATCCCCTTCGATAATTTTCAGTTCAGGATAGTTTAATCTTAAATAAAAAACGGATTCCTTGTCAATTTCTATTACTTGTAAATTTACCTCTTGCTTATATAGAAATTGAGTTAAAATACCCATTCCGGGTCCAATCTCAAGTATATTTTTATTTTTAAATTCTAATTGATTAACTATATTTTCAGCAATAGATTGATTGTTTAAAAAATGTTGTCCTAAGTGTTTTTTTGCACTTACTTTCTTCATGATGATTTTTTCAATCTCTTAAAAAGCTCGGAAGCAAAAACAAAGTTGTTCAGTTCGTTATTATTTGAATGAATTAGTTCCTCTTTATTTCCTTCCCACCAAATAACCCCATTATATATAAACGCAATATTTTCTCCGATTTGCATTACAGAGTTCATATCGTGTGTATTTACAATTGTTGTAATGTTGTATTCTTCTGTTATTTCCTTGATTAAGTCGTCAATTAAAATAGCTGTTTTTGGATCTAATCCTGAGTTTGGTTCGTCACACAGCAGATATTTTGGATGCATAGATATGGCTCTTGCTATAGCTACTCTTTTTAACATTCCTCCACTTAGTTCAGCTGGAAGTAGGTGGTTTTTATTTTCTAGATTTACTCTTTTTAAACAAAAATTTACTCTTTCTAACTTTTCTTCAGTTGTTTGGTCAGTAAACATTGTTAATGGAAACATAATGTTTTCCTCTACAGTCATATAGTCAAATAAAGCTCCTCTTTGGAATAGCATTCCAATCTCCTGACGAATAGATCTTTTTTCTTTTAATTTCATTTTATTAAAAATTCTTCCATCATAGATTATATTCCCCTTGTCAAGTTCATGTAACCCTATTAGGATTTTTAATAAAGTAGTTTTTCCAGATCCACTTTCTCCAATAATTAGGTTTGTTTTTCCCTTCTGAAAAGTAAATGAAACATCATTTAGTACCAGATTTTCTCCAAATTCTTTGTGTATGTTTTCTACTACAATCATGATAGAATAAGGTTAGTTAAGATGAAATTAAATATTAATAAAAGGATACTACTATAAACCACAGATTTAGTACTTGCAACTCCAACGTTAATTGCACCTCCTTTTGTAAAATATCCAAAATATGCGGAAATAGAAGTTATGATGAAAGCAAAAACAACTGTTTTAATTAATGAATAAGTTACATAAAATGGAATAAACTCATATTGCAATCCTAAAATAAAATCAGAAGTTAATACACCAACAGATTGTCCCCCTATTAATCCACCAAATATTCCGACAGAAATACTTAATATTACAAGAATTGGGAAAGACACCATAGCTGCTAAAATTTTCGGTAAAACTAAAAAGGATGCAGAATTAATACCCATAATTTCTAATGCATCAATTTGTTCAGTTACTCTCATAGTTCCAATTTCAGAAGAAATATTAGACCCTACTTTTCCCGCTAAAATAAGTCCAATCATAGTTGGGGAAAACTCAAGGATTAAAGCGTCTCTAGCAACTAATCCTATCATATATTTAGGAATTAAAGGGTCTTCAATATTTAAGTATTGTTGAATAGTNANNACTGCACCAATAAAAAAAGAGATAATTATAACAATACCAACNGAGTCTAAACCAATTTTAGTTATTTCTAACCTTAGTTGTTGGAAAAACATAGACCATTTCTCNGGTCTNCTCATTACTNTCTTCATCATAATGAAGTAATCTCCTAGATTTCTTAATCCTTTTATCATTGNGGCTAAAAGTAAAAANATTTTTCAAAAGAATATTAGCAATAGTGTTTGTTATTTTATTTACTTTTGAACCACTGATTATGNAAAAGAAAATCATTTTTACTCTCTCGTTNCTGTNNTTATTCTTTTTTTCTTCTTGTAAGGTGTTGAAAAAGAATAATTGTGATTGCCCTAATTTTNGNAAGGTNTCTAATATTANAANTGAAACTAATTCTTAAATTNTACTTTAGATTCATTCTAAATAGTTAANTTTGCAGGATGAAAAAANTATCAGATTTGAAAGTCAGAAAATTAACATTTTAATTGTCAGGTACTTATGNTTTTTGATCTCAAAANTTTTTCTTTGAAAGAACAATAGTTATAATGTATATATGGAATTTAACGAGTTTACTTCATTTGTTTTAGATAATTTAGAAGCTTCAGGTGCAATAGGGGGNTATGTGTCCCTTTCAATAATTGGGTTTGCANTAATTAGTTTTGCAACNAAAAAAAGATATGATAAAGNATCTAGTCAGATTGGTCCTAAGTGGGNACACCCTATTATCGGATCTTTATTAGGAGTNATCCCTGGATGTGGAGCGACAATAGTTGTAGCGTCATTATATAAGAATAAAAAAATATCTTTTGGNGGTTTATTNGCAACTTTCATAAGTACCTTAGGNGAAGGATCATTTGTTTTGTTAGGNGCTTCTAANGAGGCTGATGTTGTAGGNAATTTACAAGCATTTNTAACAATTACCATTTTTGGATTTATAGCAGGAGTTGTCTTTGGATATTTATCGGATATTTTCGAATTTAGATTANATTCTAAAAATANTNNAGTNCACCATACAGAGGATAAAATCCNTCAAACAAAACAAAATACCAAGGCAGGCATATTTTTTGAAGACCTAGGTTTTTATACAATAATAGGAATGGCAATATTCTTAGCTCCTNNTTCTNTTATGGCNTTNTGGGGTGGAGAAATTGAATCTATTTCAAGTTTAACTTATTGGGTTTCGGTNTCGCTTACAACTCACNTGTATAATTTTTTACTGTGTCAGTAGATTTATTTATAAACATCTTGACTTTTATTGTNATGAAGATGATATCAAATCGACTACATTGCACGCAATTATAGATGTTGCAATGGTNNTAACATATGTNTTTATTGGTTTNTTTGTTGCTAACTATATTATNGATGTACTTGTAGGNGNAGANACATTTAANNTNTGGATGANATCATCANCATATNTTGTNGTATTATTAGCGGCTCTAATAGGAGTAATACCTGGTTGTGGNGGNNTGATTNNNGTTGNNGTCNCTTNNATNNNAANNCCTGAAGTTTTTCCNATGGCAGCATTAATTGCAGCNGCNATNNCNANTAGTGGNGATGGAATNTTTCCTTTACTNGCAGAAAANAGAAAAGATGGATTNNTTGTGTCTGGANTNGGATTNATTATNGCTTTNGTTGTAGGTTANATAGCTTTATTTTTAGGNTTCTAATANTATTTTAAATTTGTATTCTAAGTATTTAAATAGTAAAGCAGAAANACAAATTCTNAANTGGGAGAAAGATTTTNNTGTAAAAATAGAAATTTCTAAACCTTCTAAAACNAGATTAGGTGTATTTATCCCAAAACAAANTGGAGAAAATATAATCAGAATAAACNAAGATTTAAACAGATATTCTTTCCTTATTACAATTGTTCATGAATTAGCACATGCGAGTATNTGGAAGAAATTTNCAAGAAANGTNAATCCNCATGGNATAGAGTGGAAAAATGAATTTAAAAGTATGATGCTACCTTTTTTAAATCCNGATTTTTTCCCGGANGATATTTTACGTTCTCTTTCATTNCATATGATANATCCAAAAGCTTCNACNGTAAGAGATNTTGAATTGTCGGAAATTTTAAGAAGTTATAANAAATCAAAGANTATTACGATAAAGGATCTGAAAGATGGTGATTATTTTAGGNTTTCAAATGGTAAAGAGTTTAAACGNATANAGAGACTCAGGAAAAATTACAAGTGTAAAGAGTTACTTTCTGGNCGATTATATCGTTTTTCTCCATTAGCTGAGGTTATTCCTTTGTAAACAATTTTTATATCTTTGCNATCTGATGAGTNATAANGAGCAATTTCATTTATTTCATTCTGTNAAAAGAAAGATTTACTACACATTTATTAGAATTNTTAGGGTGATTACTTCNGTATTTTANCNTAAAANATCTCCTCAATTTTTATTTATNTTAAGTCCTCCATATTGTGGTTCCACCATGTTAAATCAACTTCTTTCTTCTTCNAAAAATGTAAGNTGTAATAATAATTTAGGAACAAGAGAAGGTCAATTACTTCCTGGNGTAAATCATTTTATGTTTCAGAAANACAGATGGGANCCANAAGTAAACTATCCTTGGGAAGAAGTNAAAAAGGTTTGGATGAGGTANTGGGATNNTTCAAANCCNATTTTTTTAGATAAAAGNATTCCAAATATAATGAGAGTGAATGAGATTGAGAATGTATTTTCTCCTATTAAATATATNTGTATGGTAAGAAATCCTTATGCTCAAGTTGAGGGNATAATGAGANGNAATAAACAAGAC
Source organism: Flavobacteriales bacterium (assembly GCA_002697625.1). Lineage (GTDB taxonomy): Bacteria > Bacteroidota > Bacteroidia > Flavobacteriales > BACL11. Next base: position 25,486 of record NZWX01000047.1, on the reverse strand, counting down.
TCNAAGTCAGCTGCAGANTTNGCGATTATGTGTTTGCACTATCAAAGNAAAAATAAAGNAAGGNATAATGCGTTATTTTTCTCGTATGAAGAGTTGTGTGAGAANGGNGAGGNGATNCTCAAAAAAATNNTTGAGTTTGTTCCAGAATTAAACGATATTGATGNGAATATAGAGTTTACNTCTCATAATTTTAAATCTGAAGGCAAGATGAAGATGATAAATCTGAATGAAGAGAAAATCAGCAAGATTTCGGATAATGATTTAGAAATNATCAATTCNGTATTTGTAAAAGAGGAGGAACTCTTAAATTTATTTAATTATAAAATTNTTAAAAGATGATTAATAATAATTATGCAGTAATAATGGCTGGTGGAATAGGGAGTAGGTTTTGGCCTATGAGTACTTCTAAAATGCCAAANCAGTTTTTAGATGTNTTNGGAAATGGAGAAACCTTATTGCAGCAAACNTTNAGAAGGTTGAGTAANATTTGTCCACCTTCTCAGATATTAGTAGTTACAAATACAGACTATAAAGATATCTGTTTCNANCAACTTCCAGANATAAAAAAAGAAAANATCTTGTGCGANCCAGCNAGAAGAAATACGGCTCCTTGTATNGCTTATGCAAGTTTTAAAATTCAAAATCAAAACAGTAATGCAAATATTATTGTGGCTCCTTCTGATCATTTGATTACTAATGAAGACCAGTTTGAGAGAATAGTCGTAGAGTGTTTAGACTTTAGTTCAAAGAAAGATTGTCTTATAACCTTAGGAATAAAACCAAGTAGGCCGGAAACTGGATATGGTTATATTCAATATTCAGAAGAATGTTCAGTGCAAAATGAAAATCTCAAAAGAGTAAAAACATTTACAGAGAAACCTGACCTGGAAATCGCACAACAATTTTTAGATAGTGGAGACTTTTTATGGAATTCAGGCATGTTTATTTGGTCTGTAGAAGCAATTATGTCTTCTATGAAAGATCTATTACCAGAGATGTATGATTTATTTAATGAAGATTATAATGTATATAATACGAAAAAGGAATCCGAATTTATAGATAGGGTATTCCCAGCGTGTAAGAACATCAGTATTGATTATGGTATAATGGAGAAAAGCAAGAATGTTTTTGTTTTTCCTTCTGAGTTTGGATGGTCAGATTTAGGAACGTGGGGATCTTTATCTACTCATTTATCCTCAGACCTAGAAAATAATGCTTTCATATCAAAAAACGTATTGATGTATGACTCCCAAAGTAATATAGTAAGAATTCCAGAAGAAAAAGCTTGTGTAATTCAGGGTTTAAAAGGGTATATTATTGTAGATACAAAACACGCTTTACTTATTTGTAAAAAAGAAGAGGAACAAAAAATAAAGCAAATTGTATCAGATGTTAAGTTTAATTTAGGAAATGAATTTGTTTAAAATCAATTGTATTTAGATTTACAAATCTCTAAAAATGATCTATCAAAATATAGAAAGATATTAACAATTTGTCATTATCATAGAGATTTTATTATTTTTAATGTATATTAGACCCCGAAAAGTGGTTAAAGATTATTACCTGTAAATATAATCAAGTTTTTAAACAGACATTTTATGAATAGAATTTTATATTTTTTATTAGTTGTTTTATTTGCTTCTTGTACTACAACTGAACAGTTAACTGACACAGTCTCTATATTAGAAATTAAAGGATGTACAGATAAAAATGCAGTTAATTTCAATTCCAATGCAACGAAAGACGATGGTAGTTGTAAATACGATAAAATAATAACAGATTATAATATTTCAGTTAATGATTTAATGAATCTGAAGAAGGGTATGACGAAAGATGAAGTTTTGGTAGCCACAAAGCTTTTTCCTTATGAGATATATCATAATATAGACAATTGTGAGATACATGTTTATAATTATAGTAATTTACTCAGAGAATTCGAGGCGGACTTACAACATAAGAAGGCGGGGTTAAAAACGGGTGAAGACATTTATAGTAATGAAAGGAAACAAGTCCTATTATATTATAGACAAGGATTGTTGGATAATGTTATTACAGAACAAGCAAAGTCCTCTATTGTTAATGACGTGTTGTGTTTTAATAAAACTGTTTCTGAAGCTTGTAATACGGATGAAACATTTATAAAATGTGTAGGTTGTACAGATAAAGAAGCTATCAATTATAATGCATCTGCAAATTTAGATGATGGAAGTTGTAAATATCCTGCTGTAATTGGGTGTACAGACCCTTCAGCGTTAAATTATGATCCTGCAGCTGTTGAAGATAATGCTAGTTGCGAATATTGTCCTTGTGATTATAAGCCAAACCCAAATTTTGATCCAAAAAGAAATTGTGAAGAAAGATGTATTCCAGAGTTTGACTTTATTGGAGGATGTATGGATAAGTCGGCAACGAATTATAATCCTGAAGCAAACAAAGATGATGGTTCTTGTCAATATTGTCCTTGTGATACTGAGGAGTATTATTATGTTGTGAATGAAGGAAATTGTGAAGGAGATCCATGTATAAAAATAATGAGAGAAAAGTCTGATAGTAAAACTGGTGATTCTGATAAAGATTGTGATCTTTGTGATGTTCTGGATTTAAATGGAAAGCTAGAAATAAAGTTAAAGACTTCTGGAGAAATAAAAGATAATGAATAAAAATAAAACTATGAAAAAGATTAAAAATATATTATTAGGATTAGGAGTGTTTGTAATATCTGTTTCTAGCGCTCAGAAAATACAGAAGGAACATTTTACAACAATTGATAAACTATTTTATGTAGAAATAGGCATGACTACAAATCAGGTACAGACCACTCTAGGAGTTGAACCATTTGATTTTTATCAGAATTTATCTGAGGGAGAAATGATTGTGGAATATAGATATTTACATAAGAAATTAGAAATTAAATCGAAAGATAATAATTACGTAAAATCAAAAGGAGAGGATTATTATACTGATGCAGCTTCAATTTATTGTACATATGATAAGGAGGGTAAATTAATTGCATTTTATACTGATGCTGGTAAGAATAATAGTGAAGATGCATATATATGGGAAAACACTGTAATTCAATATAATACTAATCCAGATTGTGAAAAAACATGTATAATAGTTGCTGAGGATGAACAGAAACCTTCAGAAGTAGAGGAGTCTGTGGAAACCAAGAAAAACAGCAAAAAGAAGAATTTATTTTCTAATAGGAAATAAGATATAAATAGGCGATGCCGAAAACCTTAATAGAGTAGGCGAAATTAAAATTATTTAGTTATGGAAAATACTGACTCAACAGAAAACCCAATTAGTGATCTTTCAAGTAAAGAGACTCAAGAATCACTTGGTAAAGTACTTATCTTTGTATTATACTATGCCATTATTTATATTTTAAAACTTCCCTATGAATTCTTTCAGAAAGCTACAAAAAGATTAGTGAAATTAAGAGAGAAAGGAGCTTTGGAGATCAAAGAATCTAAATCGAATTGGCCATTTCTTTCTTGGTATAAAACATATATATTAGAATTTAATTTTGATGCTATGGCATTTTTAGCTTATGTAATCGGATTCCCACTTGTTATTCTAATAGGTATCATTGTTATGATAGGTGACGGAGGTGGACTTGAATTTATTTTTGGTGGAGCATTAATATGTTATTGCGTCCCTCTTGCTACTGCTATTTCTAGGGATATATTCCAAATTTTAATCCTTCCGTTTAGAAAATATATTGATTGGGCTAAGAAACCTGCTCAACATCAGGATATTACTCATACAGGATCTATAAAAAATAATTAAACTGTGGAAAATATCCCATGGTGGTGGCATATTCCTGGATGTGGAGGATGTTTAGCTTATTTGGTTGGTGGAGGATTCTTGACTGTTGTGTTATTAATGATTGTCTTTTAGAGTACATTAAAAAAACTATAGGTCATCTTAAAGATTCTGATGGGAATGTGATTTCATTATGGTAAAAATTATTAAAGAGAATAGACTTATTAGTCTATTCTCTTTTTATTTTTTTCATATCAATTTTATTAAACCATTTTTCAAGATATATATTTTAATTCTTAGTATCTGGAATAAGACATTTATAGAATGTTGGTTTTGTGGGTCTACGACTGTCTGTATTTACATATTAACTGGTGAATTTCTTCAAGCTTGGATGAGTAACAAGATGATTTTTATTGTGCAAGTAATACTTTTATTATATTATTTTAAGTTTCCACACATATCTTCTGGTTTGACCCACTTATCAAATTCTTCTGATGTAAGATAACCTAGATTAATACTTTCTTCTTTTAATGTTGTTCCATTTTCGTGAGCTGTTTTTGCAATTTTTGCTGCTTTCTCATATCCAATTTTAGTATTTAATGCAGTCACGAGCATCAATGAGTTATCTAAATTCTTTTTAAGATTATCATTATTTGGTTTTATTCCTGTCACACAGTTTTCCTCAAATGAAATACAAGCGTCTCCAATTAATCTTGCAGACTGAAGAAGGTTAGCTCCCATTAAAGGTTTAAATACATTCAATTCATAATGACCTTGCATTCCACCAACAGAGATAGTAGTATCGTTACCTATAACTTGTGCACAAACCATTGTAATAGCTTCGCATTGTGTAGGATTAACTTTCCCTGGCATAATAGAGGATCCTGGCTCATTAGAAGGTATAATGATTTCTCCAATTCCACTTCTTGGTCCTGAAGCAAGTAGACGGATGTCGTTTGCAATTTTATTTAAAGAAACAGCTAGTTGTTTTAACGCTCCATGACTTTCTACAATTGCATCATGAGCTGCTAATGCTTCAAATTTGTTTTCTGCAGTTATAAAAGGTAATCTTGTAAAATCAGCAATGTATTTTGCTACTAGCTCAGAATATCCTTTAGGAGTATTAATTCCTGTTCCTACTGCTGTCCCTCCTAATGCTAATTCAGATAGATGTGAGAGTGTATTGTTTAGTGCTTTTAATCCATGATCTAATTGAGAAACATATCCAGAGAATTCCTGTCCTAAAGTAAGGGGAGTCGCATCCATTAGATGTGTTCTTCCAATTTTAACTACATTCATAAATTCTTCAGATTTACTTTTTAGAGTATTTCTTAATTTTTCTATTCCAGGTATTGTAGTTTCAACTATCATTTTATAAGCTGCAATATGCATTCCAGTAGGGAAGGTATCATTGGAGCTCTGAGATTTATTTACATCATCATTAGGGTGAATAGATTTTTCAGAGTCTTCTAAACTTCCTCCATTTATTACATGAGCTCTGTTTGCAATTACCTCATTACAATTCATATTGGATTGCGTTCCACTTCCTGTTTGCCAAATTACAAGAGGAAATTGATTGTTATGTTTCCCCTCTAAAATCTCTTCACATACTCTTGAAATTAAATCTCTTTTTTCCTTGGAAAGAACACCTAATTCACAATTGGTATAAGCAGCCGCTTTTTTTAGATAAGCAAACCCATAAATAATTTCTAGTGGCATTGAGGCTTCATTTCCTATCTTGAAATTGTTTCTACTCCTCTCTGTTTGAGCTCCCCAGTATTTTTCTACAGGAACTTTGACATCACCCATTGTGTCTTTTTCTATTCTATAATTCATTTCAAAAATGTTTTGATAGTTTTAATTGTTGTTGTTTATTTGCAGTACAAAATTAATAATTATGAAATTTCTAGGCTTCCTTATATTTGTATTTGTTTTCTTAATGGCATTTTGGTGTATTATCTTCTTAGCATCTGTTATTCCATATTTTATTTACGTTTGGTTTAGAGAAGGAAAGTTAGAAAACGATCAAATTCCTGACTAATTTATAATCTTTAACACACTTTCAGGAGGTCTTCCTAAAATTGCTTTTTCTCCATTTACAACAATTGGTCTTTCTATTATTTTTGGATTTTCAATCATTGCTCGTACTATTTCTTTATCTGAAAGATTTTTACCTTTATAGTTTTCTTTCCAAATTAATTCATTCTTTCTAACTAAGCCTAAGGTAGTAATTCCTAACTTTTTAATGATTATTTCTAGTTCTGATATGCTTAATCTGTCCTTTAAATAGTCTACTATTTCAAACTCTTTTTTGTGTTTTTTTATAATATCAAGTGTTTGTCTACTTTTACTGCATCTAGGGTTGTGGTATATTTTCATAGTTTTATTTTTGTCCGAATTCCATTAAATACGACTTTATAAATGGGTTTAAATCCCCATCTAAAACAGAATCTGGGTTAGTTGACTCAAAATTTGTTCTTAAATCTTTTACAATTTTATAAGGATGTAGAACATAATTTCTGATTTGAGAGCCCCACTCTATCTTCTTCTTCTTACCTTCTAATTTATCTTTCTCCTCTTGAATCTTTCTTATCTCTAGTTCGTAAAGTTGAGACTTTAGAAGCTGTATTGCTTTTGCTTTATTCTCTAATTGAGAACGAGATTCAGAGTTTTCTATTGTAATTCCTGTCGGTCTATGTTTTAATCTTACGGCAGATTCTGTTTTATTTACTCCCTGCCCACCAGCTCCGCTTGCTCTAAAAGTATCCCAACTAATATCTGAAGGATCAACAATGATTTCTATAGAGTCATCAACTAAAGGATAAACAAAAACGGAAGCAAAAGAGGTATGTCTTTTGGCATTAGAGTCGAATGGAGAGATTCTAACTAATCGGTGAACTCCATTTTCTCCTTTTAGGTTTCCAAATGCAAACTCTCCTTCAAATTCTAAGGTTACAGATTTTATTCCTGCAGGTTCTGCTTTAATGAAAGCAAGTTCTTTAATTTTATATTCATTTTTCTCTCCCCACATTAAGTACATTCTCATTATCATTTCTGCCCAATCTTGACTTTCTGTTCCTCCAGCACCAGGGTTTATCGTCATAACTGCAGACATACTATCTTCTTCTGCACTTAGCATATTTTTAAATTCTAAGTCTTCTAAAGCCTGAATAGTTTTCTTATATTGAGTATCTATTTCCTTTTCCATACATTGTTCCTCATCTTCTCTTACAAACTCTTCTAATACTTTAAGTTCTTCAATATTGGTTTTTACCTTATTATAAATAGTCACCCATATTTTTATCTTGCTAATTTGTTTTAAGGTTTTTTGAGCCTCATCTGGATTATTCCAAAAATCATTTGATTGAGTAATAGACTCTAAATAAGATACTTCCTTTTCTTTCTTTTCTATAGAAAGATATTTATAAAGATCTTCTAATCTTTCGTTAAGCTCTGATATTTTTTCTGAAGAAATCATATTTCAAAAGTACTTATTTATCTTTATTTATTAATTTCCAAATTAAGTTACTTTCAAATCCTTTTTGCTGGAGATGTTTTGCAATTTTTCCTTTTCGGATAAATTGATTTTTCTCTTTAAGGGAGTTCTTCTTTTTCTCAAACAATTTTTCTAAAACAGAATAATATTCCTTTTCTTCAATCTGTTCTAAGCCTTTATTAATACATGATTCTGATATTTTCCTACGTTTTAGCTCGTTTTTTATTTTCACTTTCCCCCATCTTTTTATTCTGAATTTCCCTCTGCAAAAGGACTCAGCAAATCTTTGTTCATCTATAAATTTTTCTAGAATTAAATCTGCGAGTATGTTTTTTATAATATCATCTGCAATTCCCCAATCTCTCATTTTTTTTTCCACTCCCCACTGACATCTGTCTTGTACTGCACAGAAGGATTGTATTTTTTCTATTACCTCCTTAATATTATATACTTTGTTGTTTTGCACTTTTCAAAAATACGTATTATTAGTTTATTAATTATATTTTTGCCAGAATGAAAAATAAACAAGCAATAACTCTTTTATTTATCTCAAATATTATTTCTGGATTTGCTCAGGGTATTAGTATGATCGCTATTCCTTGGTATTTTGTAGATATTGTTGCTCGTCCATCTGTTTTTGCGTATTTCTATTTGATTATTACTTTTCTTACTCTTTTTTGGGGATTATACGCAGGTACTATTATTGATAGGTACTCTAGAAAAAAAGTATTTATTTATACCAATTTAGTATGTGGTTCTGTTATTGCTCTGGTTTCTTATTATGGATTTCGATTTAATAATGTACCAGATTTTTTAGTTTTACTAGTTTTTGGTCTTACAATTTTTAATTACAATATTCATTATCCTAATTTATATGCTTTTGGTCAAGAGATAACAGAAAAGAAAAATTATGGTAAGCTGAATTCTTATATAGAGGTTCAGGGACAAGTAACTTCAATGTTTGCAGGAGCTTTTGCCGCAATTTTGCTCTCCGGAACTTCTTCTGATAGTTTTACCATTGCAGGAATAAATATAAGCCTTCCGTTTACTATAGAGGCTTGGCCAATTCAAAAAGTCTTCCTTATGGATGCAATCACCTATTTTATAGGAATTGTTTTGTTTCTGTTTATAAAATATATCCCTATTGTAAAAGAAGATATTCATGTAGGATCTTTGTTTTCCAGATTAAAAGGAGGATTTCAATATTTAAGATCTCATCCATCAATTTTTGCATTTGGAACTTTATCTTATATGTTGTTTGCATTTACATTGGTACAAGTTCATGTATTACTGCCATCATATGTTGAAAGATTCATGAATCAATCTGCAAATATTTATGCTTCAGCTGAGGTGTATTATTCTTTGGGAGCAATATTCTCAGGTATTTTGGTTTACAGATTGCTGAATAAATATAGTGAGTACTTAAGTATTGTTTTGTTAATGTTTATTGTAAGTATTGCATTTATAGGAATGAGTTTTAGTAATAATATAGTATTGTTTTTTACTGCTAATTTGATTTTAGGGATTACAAACGCAGGAGTAAGGATTCTTAGAACAACTTATCTGTTTTCTAATGTTCCTAATAACCTTATCGGAAGGGCTGGTAGCGTATTTAGCTCTATAAACGTAATAATTCGAATGATTCTTATTTTGATTTTTTCAATGCCTTTCTTCCTGATAGAAGACAATATAAGATGGGGGTACTTTGTTGGAGCTTTGTTAGTATTAATTACTTTATTGCTATTACTTTACTATTATAAACAAGAAGGAGATTAACTAATGACACTATATTGTAATAAGTGTAATCTTTCATCGCCTTTGATAGTAATTTTTCTTTTAAACTTTTTACTCCATATATACCTGATAGATGTAAAGAAAAGACCTTTATTTATGTGAGAAGCAACAAATGGATGTGCGGCAATTTTTATTTCTCCTGTTTGAGTTTTGGTTAAATTATGAATTTTATTTTCAATAGTTTCAATGAGAAGCAAACTAGAATCAATTTGTCCATTACCAGTACACATGGGACATTTCTCCATGGTGTCTATTTTCATTTCCGGACGAACTCTTTGACGAGTAATTTGCATTAACCCAAATTTAGTAAGAGGAAGAATATGATGTTTAGCTTTATCTTGTTTCATTGCTTCAATCATCTTTTCATATACATCTTTTTTATTCTTAGCGTTATGAAGGTCAATAAAATCTACAACTATAATTCCTCCCATATCTCTAAGTCGTAGCTGTCGAGCAACTTCTTCTACAGCAATCATGTTTACAGAAAGAGCATTTGCTTCTTGATTTTTATTAGCATCTACCTTTTTACCGCTATTTACATCTATCACATGTAATGCTTCTGTATGTTCGATTACAAGGTAGGTTCCATTCTTCATATTAGCTGTTTTTCCAAATGAACTTTTAACTTGTTGAGTTATACCCATCTTCTGAAATATTGGTGCTTCTCCTTTGTATAATTTTACAATTTTTTCTTGTTCAGGAGAGATTCTAGATAGATATTCTTTCAATTCAGATTGTAGATCCGGATTGTTGACATGAATCTTACTAAATTCTGAATTAAGTAAATCTCTTAAAATAGCAGAAGAACGATTAAGTTCTCCATGAATTCTGTCTGTAAGCTCACTGGTTTTTAGTTTCTTAAAAATAGTTTGCCATTTCTTATACAGATTTTTCATATCTCTATCCAGTTCCGCTACCTTTTTCCCCTCAGCTACTGTTCTAATAATTACTCCAAATCCTTTAGGTTTTATACTATGTATTAGTTTCTTTAACCTAGATTTTTCTTCACTACTACCTATTTTCTGAGAAATTGATACTCTATCTGAAAATGGTATAAGAACCATATATCTTCCAGCAAAAGATAATTCTGTAGAAAGTCTTGGCCCTTTAGAGGAAATAGGCTCTTTAGATACTTGTACTAAAATATGATCCCCTGACTTTAATACTTCTTGTATTTTTCCATCTTTAAGAGTATCCTTTTCTCTTCTAAAGTTTTTTAAAGAGGCGGTATTTAGTTTTTTATCTCTAGCTTTTATTGTAAATTTTTTAAACGAATTTACTTGAGCTCCTAAATCTAAATAATGTAGGAAACCATCTTTTGCATGACCAACATTTACAAATGAAGCATTTAATCCAGGAACTATTTTTTTTACTTTCCCTAGGTAAATATCTCCAACAGAATAATCGTTATCGTGTTTTTCTTTATGTAGTTCTATTAACTTCCCTTGATTTAGTAGGGCTATAACAACTTCAGTTGATCTAGAATCAATTACAAGTTCGTATTTCATCATTGAAATTACTTAAAATAAACCGATTCAAGTTTATTTATTCTTGTGTCTATTTTTTCTTAAACGTTTTTTACGTTTATGAGTTGATATCTTTTTTGCTTTCTTCTTTTTTGCTCCTGACATAATTATATTTTTTAACTAGAAAATCTAGTTTATTATTTTACATTATTTTTCACTTCCTCTTTAAAGACCTTAGCTGGTTTAAAAGCCGGAATATGATGTGCTGGTATAATAATTGTAGTATTTTTAGAGATATTTCTACCAGTCTTTTCTTTTCTCTCTTTTGCTAAAAACGTTCCAAATCCTCTTAAAAATACAGATTCATTCTTCTTGATTGATTCTTTAATCTCTAACATTAAGGACTCTAAAACAGCTGTTGTAGTTGTTTTTTCCACTCCTGTTCTGTCAGATATCTTGCTTATTATCTCTGCTTTTGTCATTTCTTAATAAATATTAAAATTTGTTAGTTTATTGTTTTATTTTTGAGTTCGCAAATATATTAATATTAACAAATAAAGCTTTATAAATTTTCTTTTTTTTATTTATAGAAAACTAACATTCAGTCAATTATGATTTTTTCGACAACAATAATAAAGTGGTATCATAAAAACAAGAGAGATTTACCTTGGAGGAATACCAAGGATCCGTATAGAATATGGATTTCTGAAATCATTTTACAACAAACAAAAGTTTCTCAAGGACTTCCTTATTATAATAGATTTATAAAAAAATTTCCAACTATAACTGAATTAGCAAAAGCTTCAGAAGATGAGGTTCTGAATTTATGGCAAGGGTTAGGTTATTACTCTCGTGCTAGAAATTTACATGTTACTGCAAAATTAATAAGAGACGAATATGATTCTGTATTCCCTTCAGATTATAAAAGTATAAAAAATTTAAAAGGAATAGGAGATTATACAGCTGCTGCAATTTCTTCTTTTTGTTATAAATTACCTTATGCGGTTCTTGATGGTAATGTTAGTAGGGTTTTAAGTAGATATTTTGCTATAGAAACACCCATAGATGTTTCCGAAGGTCAGAAAGTTTTTAAGAAATTATCTCAAGAATTATTGGACCTAGATAATCCAGATACTTATAATCAAGCTATAATGGAGTTTGGAGCTCTTCAATGTGTTCCTAAATCTCCTAATTGTGAAGATTGTCCTTTACATGAGAGTTGTCAGTCGTATTCAACAGAATTGGTTCAGTTACTTCCTTTAAAGAGTAAATCTTTAAAAGTTATCGATAGGTATTTTAACTATTTAATTATAACATCATCTGATAACACATTTATACATAAAAGAGAAGAAGGTATTTGGAAATCTTTATATCAATTTCCGTTAATAGAAGGTAATCTTGATTTTGAGGTGTTACAAAAGTCAAAAGAATGGGATAAGTTATTTAAAGGGAAAGATGTTGTTTTGAATTCCTCATCTTTACAAATAAAACACAAACTTTCTCATCAACTAATTCATGCGGTATTTTACAGTTTGAGGGTGGAAGACTTTTCTTCAGATAATTTAATAAAATTAAAGTGGAAAAATTTAGATGATTATCCTTTACCAAGATTGATTGATAAATACTTGAAAAGCATTAAATAGAAGAAAATTAAATTTGTATATTTGTAGAAAATAATTAAAATGGCAGGAGTAAATAAAGTAATATTAGTTGGAAACCTAGGAAAAGACCCTGAAGTAAGACACTTGGATAATGGAATTGCTGTAGCAAATTTTTCGTTGGCAACAACAGAATCTTATACTAATAAGCAAGGAGAAAGGGTTAACCAAACAGAGTGGCATAATATTGTACTTTGGAGAGGACTTGCTGATGTAGCGGAAAAATATTTGAAAAAAGGCAATTCAATATATATTGAAGGTAAGATTTCTACTAGAAAATGGGAGGATAAAGAAGGGAATACTAGATATTCTACTGATATTATTGCAGATAAGATGACCATGTTAGGTTCTAAGTCAGACAATGCTAATACTCCTAAAGATTCGAGTGTTTCATCAACTGAACCCACTCCATCAGAGGATTCAGGAAATGATGATTTACCATTTTAAATAATAAATTTTGGTAGCAGACCCCTTTCCCATATTTTTAAATACCACTATTTTAGTTGAAATAAATGAGATTACTATAGGACTAGTTTTAGGAATCATTTTTGTATTTATTTTGATATTTTTATCTGCACTTGTTTCAGGTTCTGAGGTTTCATTTTTCTCTTTAAACGCTCAGAATCTTGAGGAGTTGTCAGAAATTGATAAAAATAAAGAAGTGCAGATTAGAAATCTGTTAGAAAAACCGAATAAGTTATTGGCAACAATATTAATTGCAAATAATTTCATTAATGTAGCAATTATTGTATTGTCTTCTTATCTTACTTCTCAAATTTTTGATTTTCCCTCTTCTTCATTGTTACAATTTGTTTTTCAGGTTATAATTATTACTTTTATTTTAGTCTTATTAGGAGAAATCACTCCGAAAGTATATGCAAAACAACATGCGGTTCGTTTTAGTAAGAAAATCACTTCTTTGATTCGTTTTTTTGAGATTATTTTTTCTCCATTTTCTTCTATACTGATCAATGCGACTTCATTTCTGGATAAAAGGTTAAAACAGAAATCCTTAAATATTTCCATGGAGGAAATTTCTCAGGCAATTGATCTTGCTAGTGATGGTGAACAATTAGAGAATGAAAAAAGAATATTAAAAAGTATTGTCGAATTTGGTAATATTGACGTTAGAGAAATCATGAAGCCTAGAACGGATGTTATTGCATTAGATAAAACATCTACATATTCTCAGGTTTTAGAATTGATAGTATCTTCTTCTTATTCTAGAATACCGGTATATGAAGAGAGTTTTGATAACATACACGGTGTTTTGTATATTAAAGATCTTATCCCTTATTTATCGGAGGAAAGTACAGACTGGAATTCTTTGTGTCATGATGCGTTATTTGTTCCTGAAACAAAAAAGATTAATGATTTGTTAAACGAATTTCAGGCAAAGAAAATCCACCTTGCTATTGTGGTAGATGAGTATGGAGGTACTTCCGGAATTGTAACTTTAGAGGATGTGTTAGAGGAAATTGTTGGAGAAATAAATGATGAATTTGACGATGATGGAACTCAATATTCCAAGTTAGATGAAAACACCTTCGTATTTGAAGCTAAAACTTCTCTGAATGATTTTTTAAAGGTAGTTGATGGAGAAACAGATTATTTTGATGATATAAAAGGAGATACAGAAACAATTGCGGGACTTATCTTAGAGAAAACTGGAGTAATTCCAAAAATATCTGAAAGAATAGATTTCCCTCCATATACCTTTCTAGTAGAATCGGCAGACGACAGAAAAATAAAAAGAGTAAAAGTTGTTATTGAAAGATGAGAAAATTAGTTTTTATTTTTTCTTTTGTTTTAATTTTTATTGGATTGTATTACTATTTTAGTAACGGCGAATATTATATTCCAAAACCAAAAGCTCTTATAAAGATAAATGTACCAGATAATAATTCAGAGTTGTATTCTGATAATAAACTTAGTTTTCGTTATTCAAAATCTGCTAATGTTTCCATAAAACAGAATATATATTCTGTCAATTTTCCTGATTATCAATCTAGAATTTATTTTACCATAAATAATTTAACTGATTTAGATTTAGAAATATATAATTTTGAAAATTCTATATCAGTTCATGAAAATAAGGGTGCGTATATAAATGCGAATATTATTGAAGATACTTCTGCATCAGTATATGGTGTATTGTGTTTTCTTCAGGGAAATAATATTGCAACTTCTTCTCAGTTTTTCATTACAGATAGTATACGATATTTTGTTAGAGGAGGATTGGAGTTTAATTCTGCTATTATTCCTGAAATAGAAGTTCAAAATGTGATTATGAAGCAGGAAGTATTTAAGTTTATTCAATCTCTAAAGTGGCAGGATAAATAAGATAAAAAAGAACTCTATTCCAAAATAATTCTTTTTTCAACTGTACCGTCATCAAATATATAGAATAAAGGTGTATTTGTATTTTCAATAGTTTCTCTTCCTAATACATCTACAATTTTAAGTAATTTTTCACTCAGGATCATTGGTTTGTCGATATTTGTAACAATGGTGTTTATATTGATATTATCAATAAATAAATTATTCTCATATTGATTTACATTTCTAAATTTCACGACAACATCATCTTGATTTATATAATTTAATAATGAAACACTCTCAAATTTCCAGTCATTAATCCCATTTGGAATCCAGTTAAACCCATGATATACAGGATTAGTAGTTGTTAAATTAGTGCCTGCTTTTTCCCAGATTTTTGTCCATGTGATACCACAATCTTCTGAGATATAAACAATTAATGTGTCTGACCAATTTTGAGGTAAATTAGGATTTGTCCATAATGTGTAAGCGTAATGAAAATTAAGATATGCGGCATTTACATTAGATAGGTTTACTACTGGTAATATCAAATCATCATATGTTCCATTTGCTGCATATTCTGCGTTATTTATGTAGATTGATTTAGAACTATTGTAACCAGCTAATTCGTTGATTTCCCATGTTTTGTCTCCATCATCATTTATTATTGTCCAGCTATTAGGAATTAAATTAACTTGAAAATCTTCAACTATTGGGATATTAATTGATCCGCAATCACAGTTTGCTATACAGTTATTATAATCAGTGTAAGTACCATTACCATTGTTTGGATCAATACAATTTCCATTTACGCAGTTCCATGAGGGTGTTGGAGGTGTATTTGAACATAAATTGTGACTAAGTAAGTTTGGACGATATTGATTGATTGCTGAAATCATTCTATTCTTTTGTCCATTGGTAAACATATTCATACATGCGTCATTAGTATAATCCATATAATTCATAAACATATCTCCATTTGAGTTTGTTGTATTACAACTGTTAGGATTGTGGGGAAATGACGGGCAACTATAATTAGCCTCTTCTTGAGTTGGTGTGTCATTAACATTATCATTTCCGCAGTTACCTGAACCCCAAACATGGTCTAAATTTAACCAATGACCAACTTCGTGTGTAGTAGTTCTTCCTTTGTTATAAGGTGCTTGTACAGATCCGATAGTTCCGAAATATCTATATCCAACAACAACGCCATCACTAGGATTGTTAAAACTAGAAGGAGGTGTAGCGTAACCTAAAATCCCTCCAGTTAAATTACATACCCAAATATTAAGGTAATCATCTTGCGGCCATGGATCAATTCCTCCTGAAGCATTGGATTTCATTCCATCATTCTGAATAGAAAAAGATGTTTCAGAGGTTTGTGTTCTTGTAATACCTGTAGTAACAGAACCATTTGGATCTGTATTTGCTAAACAAAATTCAATTTCCGTATCAGATGCAATGGAATTCCATAAACTCGGTGTATTTATTGCATCAATATTTGTTCTTCTGTAATCGTCATTTAGTACATCAATTTGAGAATTTATTTGCGCATCTGATATATTTTGTTGATTGGTATTCCAAACAACATGCACTACTACCGGTATTGTAATGATCGATTTTGTTTGATGTGAAAACTTATTTAACCAATTTTCTGTTTGTTTATTCACGTTAGATCTTTGTTTTTTATATTCCGGATATTTTTTCTCTAAAATTTCAGTAATTTTTTCTGTTCCACATTTTTCATTTAAATGACTGTGTGTTTGTGAATAGTTGAACAGTGGTGATGCTATACATAATAAAATAATAAAAGATTTTTTCATGATTTTTTTCTTTCTACAAAAGTACAAAGAATTTAGTCAATTAAAATAATTGTTTTTTTAGTTTTTATTTTCTAAGAATTTATTAGTTTTGCAATCCAAATTTTAAAATAATTAGTAATGTACGCAATAGTTGATATAGTAGGGCAACAATTCAAAGTTGAAAAAGATCAACAGATATTTGTACACAGATTAGAATTAAAAGAAGGAGCGAAAGTTGATTTTGAAAATGTTCTTTTAATTGATAATGGTGGAAAAGTAAATGTTGGCGCCCCAGCTGTAAAAGGAGCCAAAGTGACGGCCAAAGTACTAGAACACCTAAAAGGTGATAAAGTAATCGTATTCAAAAAGAAAAGACGAAAAGGATATAGAGTAAAAAATGGTCACAGACAATATTTAACAAAATTGGAGATTGTAAAGATTGATGAAAAAGCAGCTGTTAAAAAAGCTCCTGCAAAAAAATCTGAATCAAAACCTAAAGCTGCAGCCAAAAAAGCTCCAGCAAAAAAGAAAACAACAACCAAAAAGACTATAGCTAAAAAAGCTGAGTAATTTTTAATATAAAACTATAATAAAATGGCACATAAAAAAGGAGCTGGTAGTTCGAAAAACGGGAGAGAGTCAGAAAGTAAACGACTTGGTGTAAAAATATTTGGTGGTCAGCAAATTATTGCTGGTAATATTATTGTTCGTCAGAGAGGAACAAAACATAATGCTGGTGAAAATGTTGGAATTGGGAAAGATCATACACTTTTTGCTCTTGCTAACGGAATTGTAAAATTCACTAAGAAAAGAAATAACAGATCTTATGTATCTGTTGTAACTGAGTAAATAATTTCTCAGAAATAATACTATAAAAACTCTTGAGAAATCAAGAGTTTTTTTGTTTACTTTTGTATACTAAATAAAAGACAGAAAATGTTACAAGTACAATTTTTAAGAGAGAATAAACAAAGTGTAGTGCAAAGTTTAAAAGTGAAAAACTTTGATGCTTCTACTATTATTGACAAAGTTATTGAGTTAGATGATAACAGAAAATCTACACAATCTTCTTCTAACGACTTGCTTGCAAGAGCAAACTCGATTGCAAAAGAAATAGGAGTTCTGTTTAAAACAGGGAAAGGTGAGGAAGCTAATTCTTTAAAAGAAGAATCTTCACAGATTAAAGAAAAAACAAAAGTATTACAATCAAACTTATCTGAAATAGAATCAGAAATTAGAGATTTATTAGTTCAGATACCAAATGTTCCACATTCTTCAGTTCCTGAAGGAAAGTCAGATGAAGATAATGAAACTATTAAAGAAGTTGGGACAATTCCGAAATTAGGTAAAAACAAAAAACCTCATTGGGATTTGTGTTCGGATTATAACTTGATTGATTTTGAACTAGGAAATAAAATTACAGGAGCTGGCTTCCCTGTATATACTAATAAAGGAGCTAAATTACAAAGAGCTTTGATCTCTTATTTTTTAGATAAAAACACAGGTGCGGGATATACAGAATTTCAACCTCCACATTTGGTAAATGAAGCATCTGGTTTTGGGACAGGACAGCTCCCTGATAAAGAAGGTCAGATGTATCAGGTGACTGAAGATAATTTGTATTTAATACCAACAGCTGAAGTGCCTATTACTAATTTTTTTAGAGACGTAATTGTAAAAAAAGAAGACTTTCCAATTAAGTGTACAGCATATACCCCATGTTTTAGAAGAGAGGCTGGTTCTTATGGAAAGGATGTGAGAGGATTAAATAGACTGCATCAATTTGATAAAGTAGAGATTTTACAAGTACAACATCCTAATAAATCCTATGAAACTCTAGATTTAATGGTAGATCATGTCGCTTCTATTTTAGATGAGTTAGAATTACCGTACAGAATTTTAAGACTTTGTGGAGGAGATTTGAGTTTTACATCTGCGTTAACATATGATTTTGAAGTGTATTCTGGAGGACAAGATAGGTGGTTAGAAGTTAGTTCAGTTTCAAATTTTGAATCTTATCAATCAAATAGATTAAAATTAAGATATAAAGATAAAACTGGTAAAAATAAATTATGCCATACATTAAACGGCAGTGCTCTTGCTTTACCTAGAATATTTGCTGCTCTTATTGAGAATAATCAAACCACAAGTGGTATTAATATTCCGAAAGTATTACAAGAATATACAAGATTTGATATAATTGAATAGATGAGATTGACTTTTGTATTTCTGTTTTGTGTATCGTTTGCTTTTTCACAATCAAATGATTCAAAAATAGCGTATCAATTTTATCAGACTGGAGAATATGAAAAAGCAATAGAGATATATAAAGAATTATCTAAAGGAGCAAATTTTACGTATTATTACCATCCTTATTTTCAGTGTTTAGTTCTTTCTGAAAATTTTTCTGAAGCAAAAAAACTAACTCATAGAATGATAAACAGGAATTCTAATCATCTTCCTTATCAGGTGGATCTGTTTATGATTTACCGTAAGATGTCAGAAGAAAGGATTGCAGAAAAAACCTTAAAAAGAATAAAGGATAAACTAGAGAAACATCCGAATCATGTGGTAAATGTATCTAATGCACTTATTAGGTATACTTTTTATCAAGAAGCTTTAGATTGTTATCATTTTGTAGAGAGTATTGATAAAAATATTAGCAAATATCAAATTCAGAAAGCTCAATTGTATCAGTATTTATCGGATGATGAAAAGATGGTTGATCAATATCTTTCTTATTTGTCTGAAAACCCAACACAAAAGATTACAGTAGTAAATTACTTACAAAGATATCTAGATAACAATGGAATTGAAAATAATAAAAATTATATATTTGTAAAGAATGGATTATTAAAATATAGTCAAAACGAAAAGGATAGTTATATTTTTTCAGAACTTCTTATCTGGCTTTTTATGCAAAATAATGAGTTTAATCTAGCCTATCTTCAATCAAAAGCATTAGATAAGCGATTATCAGAAGATGGAGAGAGATTGTTTAATCTGGCAGAAACTTTCTTGGATAATAGTTATTTCGATTTATCTATAAAATGTTATAAATATATTATTGATAAAGGTTCTGACAATTATTATTATATAGACGCTCATGTAAACATGTTATTCGCTTTAGGTAAAAAGGAGGATGTAGATCTAGAGGAGCTAAATAATCTTTATCAAAAAACGATTCAAGAGTTGGGTGCTAGTAATAATACGGTATTATTATTAAATAATTATGCTCATTTTACCGCCTTTTCTTTATCAGACCTTTCTTCAGCACAGAAAATACTAGAGTCGGCTATGGAAATTCCAAATATCAATAAAAATGATAAGGCAGAATGTAAGTTGGTATATGCAGATGTAATGCTCCTTTCAGGCAATATTTGGTCATCATTATTGTATTATTCTCAAGTAGAAAAAGAACATAAAGAAGGTCCTTTAGGGCATGAAGCAAAACTTCGACGTGCAAAAATATCTTATTATCAAGGAGATTTTAAGTGGGCGCAATCGCAATTGGATATTCTGAAATCATCTACTTCAAAACTTATATCAAATGATGCAATGGATCTTTCTTTACTTATTACTGATAACCTTAATTTAGATACTACTGCAATTCCTATGGAGATGTATGCAAGAGCTGATTTATTATTTTATCAAAATAAATTTCAGAAGTCTATAGTTACTTTAGATTCCATACTTACTAATTATTCTCATCATACTTTAGTAGACGAAATATATTTTAGAAAGTACCAGATTTACGTAATTCAAAATGATATAGATAAATCTATTGAAATGCTTGAAAATATTGTGTTGAATTATTCATATGACGTTCTAAAAGATGATGCTATCTTTCATTTAGCACAGATTTATGAGAATAAAAAACAAGATATAGAGAAAGCTTTTAAATATTACGAAACTATTTTATTGGAATGTAAAGGTAGTATTTACACTGCAGAATCTAGAAAAAAATACAGAGAATTAAGAGGAGATGAATTATGATAATATATAATGTGACATGTAATGTAGAACAGGAGATTTCTGATGAGTGGTTAAAATGGATGATAGAGATTCATATTCCAGAGGTGATGGATACTGGTATATTTGTTTCTGTGCAAATAAATAAAGTTTTATCTATAGATGATAGTGGAGAAACATATGCTATTGTATATAGTTGTGAAAGTATGAAGGATTTACATAAGTATCAAGTCAACTTTGCTCCTATTTTACAGCAAAAACATACTGACAGATATGGAACTAAAGTGGTAGCTTTTCGTACATTGTTAGAAGAGATTAGTAAGTTTTAATATAGGGTTGGGAAAAAGAGGGGAGTTGGGGAAACAAGTAATAACCCAATGTCTCTCACTTAACCCAAATACATATATGCATTTTTGTTAAACAATCATAAATAATATAAAATCAAGGAGATAATAATTGTTGATAAATAATAAAGCAACATTTCAAGTTAACTTTTTTACTGCAGAAATGGGTTAGTATTTCTTTCTTTACCAATTGTTGTAGAAGGTCCATGACCACAAAAAACAATAGTATCATCGTGTAAGCAAAGTATTTTAGTTGTTATACTTTCAATCAGAAGATTAAAATCTCCTCCTGGTAAATCTGTTCTCCCAATACTTCCATTAAACAAGACATCACCTGCAATTATAAATTTGTTAATAAGGTTTAATAAACATATGTGTCCTGGTGCATGTCCAGGTGTATAAAT
Organism: Flavobacteriales bacterium; assembly: GCA_002697625.1. Classification (GTDB taxonomy): domain Bacteria; phylum Bacteroidota; class Bacteroidia; order Flavobacteriales; family BACL11. The sequence goes on along the minus strand of NZWX01000047.1, from coordinate 4,463 downwards.
AATCTGTAAACTACTATTCCCAAACTCTAAGGAATCTCCTTCTTTTAGAAAGTATTTTGGGTAAGGACTTCCTTCATATTTTACAAATCCATATGTTTTAGCAATATCTCCAGCTCGCTCCAGAAGCATCATATCATCTTGATGTATGTATAAATCAATGTTCCATTGCTCACTTACAAATTTATTCCCTAAGATATGATCTATATGACAATGAGTATTTATAAGTTTTACCGGCTTTAACTTATTGTCTACAATAAATCTTTTTAAAATTTCTTTTTCAGACTCTTCATAGCACCCCGGGTCTATGATAATACATTCTCGTGTCTCATCCCATACCACATAGGTGTTTTCTTGAAAAGGATTAAAAGTAATTTTTTTGATTTCCATATTGCATTCTCTTTTTAATAAAAAAACTAGGAAATTAATTTCTTTCCAATAGAATGAAATTCTTCCGAAAACACATCTATTCTTTCTAGTAGATTTTTGTTTTTTATGTTATTTTCTTCAAAATCATTTCCAGAAGCATATATAATTCTGGGTAGTTGTATCATTCTCCATTCATTCATGCATATTTGAGTAAGATGTTGTGTAGATAAATAACTTCTATCTCCACCAGCTGCACAAATTATTCCAAAGAATTTTCCTACTGATTTCGCAAAACAATTATCTAAAATTATTTTAAGTCCATCATTAATACTGTAACAATGTACCCCCATGCCAATAATAATATTGTCTGCTAAATCCACTTTTCTTGTCAGTAAATTCATGCCTTCCGAAGGTGTTTTATGACATGGTATCAGGTCCATTTCTCTTGCGTCAATCATTTCTACTTCTATTCCCTTTTCTATAAGTTTCTCGTAAGTCTTTTTACAAAGTATAAACGATTTAGACTCTGGAGAAAGTGAGCTGGAGATTATAAGTGTTTTCATTCTTTTAGTTACCAACTTTTGAGATGAATTGTATTCTCGAAATTCTTAATTCTTCATCAGAATATTCATCTTCTGCAAACGCTTCCCTTGCTTCTTCTAAAGAGAAGTTTTCTGATTCTTTGAAGAAGTCAAATACCTCCTCTTGTTCGTAATCATCTATCATATCATCTAACATGTATTGTAGGTCTAATTTAGTTCCGGATTCAACAATTGTCTCTATTTCTTTTATTAATTCCTCAGAAGTAAGTCCTTTTGCTCTTGCTATGTCTTCAATAGATAGTTTTTTGTCAAGACTCTGAATGATATACACTTTATTTGATGACTTGTTAACTATGGTTTTAATCATCATATCTAATGGTCGTTCTATGTTGTTTTCTTTTACATATTTCTCAATAAGTATCATAAATTCACTTCCAAACTTTTTAGCTTTTCCTATTCCAACTCCTTGGATTTGAGACATTTCTTCCATAGTGATAGGATAATTGTTTGCCATATCTATTAAAGAAGATTCTTGAAAAATAATAGCAGGAGGCAAAGACTGTTTTTTTGCAATTTTTTTTCTTAACTGTTTAAGCATGTTAAATAACACATCATCCATTACTCCTCCTTTTTGAGAAATAGGTGAACTACTAGTTTTTTCGTAATCATGATCTTCGGTTAGCATAAAACTATAAGGTTTTTTTAGAAATTCTCTACCTTGATCTGTTAGTTTTATAGTTCCATATGTTTCAATTTCTTTTGTTATAATCTCTTTTACATATGTTTGTCTAATTACTGCATGCCAAAACTCAATTCCCTTATCTTTGCCAGAACCAAATATTTCCGTAATTGTACTCAAATGTTGATTGATAAGACTATTTCTTTCTCCAATCATGATTTTTGCAAGTTCTTTTGCTTTAAAAGTCTCATTACTTACCTCTATTGCTTTTAATAATTTACTTACAAATTCTTTTCCTTCAAAAGTTGGTTTTGGATTCCTGCAATTATCACACATAGTGTTGCAATCTTCACTTTCAAACTCTTCTCCAAAATAATGAAGCAAGTATTTTCTTCTACACATAGCTGTTTCAGCAAAAGAAATAGTTTCCATTATTAGTTGTCTTCCGATTTCTTGTTCGCTGACTGGTTTCCCACTTAAAAACTTTTCTAGTTTCTCAATATCTTTATAGCTATAAAATGTTACTAAAATCCCCTCTCCATCATCTCTACCCGCTCTACCTGTTTCCTGGTAATATCCTTCTAAACTTTTTGGGATGTCATGATGAATGACGAATCGAATATCCGGTTTGTCTATTCCCATCCCAAATGCTATTGTGGCTACAATTACATCACAATCATCCATGATAAACGCGTCTTGGTTTAATATCCTTGTTTTAGCATCTAATCCAGCATGATAAGGAAGAGCGTTAATCCCGTTCACTTGTAATGTCTCAGCAATTTCTTCAACTTTTTTTCTACTAAGGCAGTATATCACTCCTGATTTTCCAGAGTGCTCTCTGATGAATTTAATGATTTCTTTCTCGACATTATGCTTGGGTCTTATATCATAAAATAGGTTTTTTCTATTGAAAGAATCTACAAATAAAGTAGAGTCTAAAATTTTAAGGTTTTTCTGAATATCGTGTCGTACTTTTGGAGTTGCAGTAGCAGTAAGAGCTATAATTGGTTTCCTTCCAATATTATCTATCATTTCTCTAATTCTTCTGTATTCAGGACGAAAATCATGTCCCCATTCAGAAATACAGTGAGCTTCATCAATTGCAAAAAAGGAAATATTTATGGATTTTAGGAAAGACACATACTCTTCTTTTATTAAGGATTCTGGAGCTACATATAACATTTTGGTATGTCCTAATTTAATGTCCTCCATCACAATATTAATTTGTGTTTTCGAAAGAGATGAATTCAAAACATGCGCAATACTTTTTTGTTCACTAAATGTTCTAATTGCGTCTACCTGATTTTTCATTAAAGCGATTAGAGGAGAAATAATAATAGCAAGCCCATCAGAAATTAATGATGGAAGTTGATAACACATTGATTTTCCTCCTCCGGTTGGCATAATAACCATTCCGTCTTTTCCATCTAGTAAATTTTGAATAATTTGTTCTTGTCTCCCTTTGAAACTGTTAAATCCAAAGATGTCTTTTAGGTGTTTGTGTAATGTTGCTGAAGAAATACTCATCTTTACTTATTAATACATCTAAATATTTTACTTTTGTATCGAATTTTAGAACGAATATACGCATAAATTTCATGAAAAATAGGAAAAAAATTTTAAATATTGCTAAATCTGTAATCTCTATTGAACAGGAAGCAATCTCTGATTTAGGAAATAGATTATCAGATGATTTTCCTAATGCAGTAGAGTTAATCCTATCTTCTGAAGGTAGGGTGATAGTTACTGGGGTAGGAAAGAGCGCGAATATTGCAAATAAGATAGTTGCTACTTTGAACTCTACAGGTCAACCTGCAGTTTTTCTGCACGCAGCAGACGCATTACATGGTGATTTAGGAAATATTCAGAATAATGATGTTGTTATTTGTATTTCTAAAAGTGGAAATACTGAGGAAATAAAATCTTTTATTCCTTTAGTAAAAAATTTAGGTAACAAAGTAATTTCTATTTGTGGAAATAAAGATTCATATTTAGTAAGAGAATCTGATTTATTTTTAGATAGCACAGTAGCTAGAGAAGCTTGTCCTAATAATCTTGCTCCAACATCATCTACTACAGCACAACTTGTTTTAGGAGACGCTTTATCGGTATCTCTTTTAGAGTTACGAAATTTCTCGGATTTTGATTTTGCACGTTTCCATCCTGGTGGTTCGCTTGGAAAAAGATTATATTTAAAAGTCTCTGATTTAGTTTCAGACTTAAGTAAAGCACAAGTTTCTTCATCGGATGGTATTAATGATGTAATTATGGAAATTTCTCATAAACGACTTGGAGCAACTTCTGTAATTGATAATGGTAAATTAGTTGGTATTATTACAGATGGTGATTTGAGAAGAATGTTAGAGAAAAACTCTGATATTAGTAATCTGATAGCATTAGATATTATGGGGATTTCGCCTAAAATTGTATCCCCAGATGAATTAGCGAAAACTGCTTTAGATATTATGGAAGAAAATAATATCAGTCAGTTAATAGTTTTAGATGGGGAGGAATATAAAGGAATAATTCACATTCATGATATTATAAAAGAAGGTATATGATAGACGAAAAAGAAATGTCTTTTTTAGATCATTTAGAAGTTTTGAGGTGGCACTTAGTTAGAGCTTTTTCATCTATTCTTATTTTTGCAATTTTAGCTTTTATCTATAAAGATTTTGTATTTGACCAGGTTTTATTAGCTCCAAAAAATCCTGATTTCCCAACATATCGCTTCTTTTGTAGTTTTTCAGAATGGATGGGGATGGGAGATTTGTTGTGCTTTGGAGATCACAAATGGAATCTGCACAGTTTTACTATGTCGGGTCAGTTTTCTACTCATATTATAACATCATTATTTACCGGACTAGTTGTAGCCT
>NZWX01000046.1 GCA_002697625.1 Flavobacteriales bacterium | reverse complement strand
CTAATATTTCCTTGATATTAAATTTGTTGAGTGCTGAAATAGGTAGTATCTCAGCATTGGGTACTTTTCCTTTCCAAATTTCTATTTGTTCCGTTACATCATCTTGATCTACTAAATCTATTTTATTAAGTAAAAGTAATACAGGTGTAGAAGTTTTTTTGATTCTTTCAAAAATTTTTTCGTCTTTTAGTACTTTTTCACCAACTTCTACCATATAAATAAGTACATCTGCATCCTGAAATGCAGTATGTACAAAATTCATCATACTTTCTTGTAATTTATAAGCAGGCTGAATAATACCTGGAGTGTCCGAAAAAACTATTTGATAATCTTCCTCATTAAGTATTCCGAAAATTCTATGCCTAGTTGTTTGTACTTTATGAGTAATTATAGATAATTTTTCTCCAATAAGCACATTCATTAAGGTAGATTTTCCAACATTTGGGTTTCCAATAATATTTACAAAACCTGCTTTGTGTTCCATTTTGCAAAGAAACGAAAAAAGGGGATATATATCCCCTTTTAACATATTTGTACTTAGTGTATTATTTACTCATGTTAAATCCAACAGTAATTGAAAATCTATTTCCTGTGTTATAGTCAGTAGTATATGCTGGAGATATTAATGTTTCACTCCATGTTTGACCTATATAATTCCCATTATTATCATATTCATCAATCCATTCAGTTTGATATTGAGCTTCAGTTTCTTGTGTCTGTTTTCTTCCTGGAACAAAACCTATGTTGACTGGCATGTTTAAATTTCCAGATTTAAAGTTATATCCGAATCCAAATACCATTGCTATACCTCCTAATGATAAATTAGGTCCCATAGCAAATTCTAATCCAGTAGAAGTTCTTGCTCCAACCATTGAGGAAACTGATGGAAGAAACAATCCTTTTTCCATACCACCTACTAGAGCAATCCACTCTACAATACCAGTTACATCTCCACCATCAGCAAATCTGCTTTCCCATTGCCATCCATAAAGTGTTGTTATAGCACCCTTAATTTCTGTATCATAATCAGATGGTAAGTCATTGCCTAAATCATCAAAATCCAAGTATCCATTAATTAATCCTGAAGTAGGACTAGCTGATATTATAGCAAATCCTAATCTTGGTCCTGCTAATGATTCGATTTGAGCATTAGAGCTAAGTGTAAATCCTAATGCAATGGTTAGTGTTAATAATAGTTTTTTCATAGTTTTAATTTTAGTTTATATATTTAATTTTAGTTATTTTTAATAAAAAGGAATGTCTTCCAATAAGGGAGCAATAATGCTAAATAGAATAGTTCCTAAAGTAAGTCCAAGCCCTAAAATTGCTTTCCATTTTGGTTTTTCCTTTCTTTTTAATGAAATGATTCCTGTAATTATAGCTCCAATAAAAGAGGCAATTGCTGCGATTAAACACGATAGTGCACTTGCGTCAGAATTTCCATCAAAGGCGAAAAAAACAGAACAGATTAGTAGAGGAAACCAAACTAATCCCATTAATAGAGATCGGTTCCCAAATTTTGGAGTGTCATTTGTAGCAGAATCAACTGTTGCAATATTATCTTCTACTTTTTCAATAGATGTTATGTTTTTTGATATAGGAAAAGAAGCAAAAGTAGTTGTAAGTCCAAAGATTACGAATAATAATGTTAGTAATATTTTTCTCATAATTTTTAGTAATAACTATTTTTATCCAAGTATAAATATATCACTAAGATCTAACCCATTTCTTCCAATCTCCATAGCAATAAATATAGCAACGAATATTAGAAATCCTAGTAATGCAAATTTAAATTGTCCTTTTTTCTTCTTGGAAATTAGTTGAGTAATTAGTGCAGCAATAACTCCTACGTATATACCTACAAATCCTACGAGGATCCAAGTTATTTTTTGTTTTTTAGTTAACTTTTTATCGTCTTCTGTATCTTCATTTATTGTTTCAATTTTTGCAAAGTTATTATATCCTGAAACAGGAAAAGAGGCATATACAGATGTTTGTCCAACAATTAAAAAGAGTATTATATAAAGTAATTTTCTCATTTTATTTTTTATAAAGATACATTTTTTTATTGACTCATATTAAACCCTAATAAAATAGAGAATGCTGCACCTGAAATTTGTTTTTTAGGTGAAAATACAACGTTTATAGGAAGGTTTAATTTTCCACTAGTAGCGGTAAATCCAAGTCCAAATACCATTCCTATACCACCTGCAGACAAACTAGGACCAACTCCCATTTCAAAGCCTTCACTATTTCTAAATCCTACAAGAGAACTTATAGAGGGTAAAAATTTTCCTCTTTCCATTCCTCCAACTAATAGAACCCATTCTACTAAACCAGAAATATCTCCTCCGTCAACAAATCTTGATTCCCATTGCCATCCATATTGTGTCATAATTTGTGAAGGAGATCCATCTAGACCTGTTAACCAGTCTGCAGTTTCTCCAGCTCCTAATAAGGTAACTCCTACTCTAGGCCCTGCCATACTTTGTATTTGAGCTTGGGACTTTTGAGTATAAATAAGACTGATTAAGAATACTAAAACAAGAGTTGATTTGATGTAATTTGTTTTTTTCATAATTGATATATTTTCATTTCTGGTACAAAATTAAAGTATGAAAAATAGAATACTATGCCAAGCATAGTACCGTGTATTCTACTAGTTTAAAATTATTGTTTGAGGGTGTCTAACTCAATATTTGCAGATTCCCAAAATTGTTCTATTTTCTTCAATCTTTCTTGTTTTTGTTCATAATATGTAAAAAAGTCAGCATTCTTAGATAATTCTCTGAATTTTTCAGGATCTGCTAACTTTATATCTATTTCTTTTAATTCTTTTTCTAAACTATCTATTTCTTTCTCAATTTTTTTTATTTTATTTGATAGCTTCTTTATTTTTTTATCTCTTTCTTTTCGTGCTTGGTACGAGATTTTATGCTGAGAATCTTCTTTCTTTTCTTTTTGTTTTTGTTTTAATTGAGAAGCTTCAAGCTGTTTAAAGTCTTGTAAACCCTTCTCTTTTAAGAAGTGGTTTATGTCTCCAAGATATTCTTTTATATTTTGTTCTTTAAACTCATAAACTTTTTCAGTTAATCCTTGTAAAAATTCTCTGTCGTGAGATACAACAATCAAACTACCATCATATTCTAAAAGAGCTCTTTTTAGTAATTCTTTTGATGTAATGTCCAGATGGTTTGTAGGTTCATCCATTACAAGTAGATTTACAGGTTCTAATAATAATTTACAAAGTGCAACTCTAGCTCTTTCTCCTCCTGAAAGTACTCCTACTTTTTTTTCTACAGTATCATTACTAAATAAAAAGGATCCTAGAATATTTCTAACATTAGATGATGTGTTTTCATCTGCAGCGTCATAAATAGTATCTAAAACAGTTTTAGATTCATCTAAAAAATCCGCTTGGTTTTGTGCGTAATACCCCACTTTTATTTGGTGTCCTAATTCTACATTTCCTGTGTGTTCAATCTCATTTATTATAATCTTTGCTAGAGTAGATTTCCCTTCTCCATTTTTTCCTACAAAAGCCAATTTGTCCCCTTTTACCACTTCCAGATTCACTTTTTCTAGTACTGTTAAATCATCATATTGCTTTCCAATATTTTTTAGAGATAAACTTATTTTACCTGAGTGGGGAGCAGGGGGAAAACGAAAATTCATTCTTCCTATATCCTCTTGTTCTACTTCAATAATTTCTACTTTTTCTAATTTTCGTATCAGAGTTTGCGCAAAGGCCGCTTTATTTTTCTTTGCTCTAAACTTATTTATTAAGTCTTTTGTTTCTTTTATGTATTTATCCTGATTCTTTTTTGCTTGAATCTGTTTTTCTATTCTATCTTCTCTTAAACTAAGGTATTTTGTATAGGATGTTTTGTAATCGTTTATTGTTCCGAATGCAATTTCAATAGTTCGGTTAGTTGCACTATCTAAAAATTGTTTGTCGTGAGAGACCAAAATAATAGCTCCGCTATATTTTTTTAACCATCTTTCTAACCAAATTATAGATTCAATATCTAAATGATTTGTTGGTTCATCTAATAATAAAATATCTGGTTTTTGTAGTAATATTTTTGCAAGCTCTACTCTCATTCTCCATCCTCCAGAAAATTCGGAAGATTGCCTTTCAAAATCATATTGTGAGAAACCTAATCCACTTAAAACTTGACTAATTTCTGAGTGAATATCATGACCTCCTAAAAAACGAAATCGCTCTTCTGTTTCGTTAAACTGATTTATTAAATCCAGATATTTATTACTTTCATAATCTGTTCTTTCGTTAAATTGCTTGTTAAAATATTCAAGTTTCTTTTCCAAATCAATTATCTCAGAAAATGCGGATTGAGCATCTTCCAGAACAGTTTTTCCATCTATAAAATCTAAATCTTGTTTTAAATACCCAATTTTAGTTCCGTTGGGGGAGTTTATATTACCAGAATTTATAGATTGTTCGTTTGCTAGTACTTTTAATAGAGTAGATTTACCAGCTCCATTCTTCCCAACAAGCCCAATTTTGTCCCCTTTATTTACCATAAAAGAAACTTCCTTAAAAAGGGTTTGTCCACCAAAATATAAATAGATGTTGTTAACCGAAATCATTGTACAAAAATACACTTCCAAAATTATTATAAAATAAAATAACAAAATAGTATGCCAAAAATATTTTTGTTTTAGTTTTGCAGGTATATCGCGGGGTGGAGCAGTTGGTAGCTCGTTGGGCTCATAACCCAAAGGTCGTCAGTTCGAGTCTGGCCCCCGCTACTAAGAAAAAAAGAGGACATTAGTCCTCTTTTTTTCTTAGTAGTTGTAATTTTTTAATAATAAGTAGTTTGTTAAACCTCCTATTACGAAAGTTCTAATCTATTTTGTTACATTACCCTGAATGATTAAATATTCACCCTCTTTGTCTTATTGCTTCATAAACAATAATAGCAGCAGCAACAGAAACATTTAAGGAAGAGATGTTTCCATTCATTGGGATTTTTGCTTTGTAATCACTCATTTTTAAAAATTCTGGAGCAACTCCATCTTCCTCAGAACCCATAATAATTGCTGTAGGATTTTTAAAATCTGTAGAGTAGATTTCCTTGTCTGTTTTTTCAGTACAACTAACTAATTGTATCCCGCTATCTTTCAAAAACTGAAGACTTAATTTTAAATTCCAAGTCCTACAGATTGGTATCTTATGTAATGCTCCTGCGGAAGTTTTTACAGCATCAGCATTTATTGCAGCTGTTTTTTGTTCTGGTATTAATATAGTATTGACTCCTGCACACTCTGCAGTCCTGCAAATAGCTCCAAAATTTCTTACATCCGTAATTCTATCTAAAACCAGAATCAGTGGAGTTTTTCCTTCTTCATAAATTGTAGGAACAATATCCTCTATTTTATAAAACTCAATTGGAGATACAAAAGCAAAAACACCTTGGTGGTTCTTTCTTGTTAACCTATTTATCTTTTCTACCGGAACATGTTTGTAGTTTATTCTTCTTAATCGAACTAACTTCCAGAGTTCTACAAATAAATCGTTGTGTAAACCTTTTTGAATAAAGAGTTTGTCAATGGTTTTTCCGGCTTCTATTGCTTCAATAATGGATCTTATCCCAAAAATGAAATTCTTCTCTTGATTATTATTTTTCTGACTCATTCTCTCCTTTAAATTTTATTTGAGCATCAATCTGTGGTATGTCTCTCATTTGAGTTTCTTTCTGAATCTGATCTGATTTTTCTTTCAAATCTGTGGTGAGTATTTGCTTCTTTCTTTTTTCCATTGGAGGATTTAATTTTTCCGCATTTTCAAATTGAATCACACTTTCTAAAATCTCCCTAGGTAACTGACTTCCCGCTTTGCTCAATGTATCTAAAAATTCATCTGCAAAAAACTGATCTATTTGTATTCTTCTTTTTGTTGTGTGAGCAAATTTTCCAATTATTCTACATATATTATCTCGTTCTTCTGGGCTTAGTTTATCAGCAAATTCGTATTCCTCAATTTTCTTCAAACTTAAAATTATTGGTTCTAAGGCATCCTTAGTAATAATATACACATTATAGTCCCCAATATTATAAGTAAATTGATTGATAACATGAAGGGTGTTTGAAGGGATTACTAAAAATAAATCTTTTTTAACGTCTTCATGTTTAGCGTATTTTTTTAAACTTTCGGTCTGTAATTTTATGTATTTAGGAAAGTTAGAAAGGTCGTCATTTGCAGGGCTTTTTGCATCAAAAACAATAAGCTGATCCATTATTTCAATTGAATTGTCTGGTTTGTTTCTTGAGTGGGGAAAATTTTCCTGATTAATATATTTTATTACATGATTTTTACAGATTAGTTTGATGTGATTTTCGATATTTCTTTCATGTTCTCCCCACTTTAGTTTCATTTTTTCTAATCTTTCCTTCGCTTCTCTTACTCTTTCGTCGTTTAGGCGTTCTTTTTCGTCTTTTAGACTTTGCTGAAGAGTATTGGTTGATTCAATAGATTTACGGAGTGTTTCGTTCCGGCCTTCTTCCTCTTTTAACAGTGATGTGTTTTTATTTTTTAGGTTATTTCTTTCATGTTCTACAAGTTTTAATCGTTCCTCTATTTGTGTCTTTTCTGTTTTTATTTTCTCAAAAGAATCTAGTTTTGCTTTTAATATTTCTTTTTCTTTCTGTAAAGATTTGATATTCTCTTCTTTTGCAGAAAGAGATTTTTCTAATTCCGAAATTTTCTTGGTTAATTCTTCAGAATTACCATTTTCTACAGAGTTATTATTCTTTTTAAAAAATGTTGCTAATCCAATAAGGATTAGAATTACGAGTAGTACTGTTTCCATTATTTTTTATGTATTTTATTATTCTCTTCAAAATAACAAATAAAAAGACTTGCTTTTGCTTAAATTTTATTTTGTTAAAAAGTATTTTTTATTCCTACATGTATCATTCCGTTTTGGAAATTGAATGATTTATCCTTTGAAAAGCCTATAGCGTATTGCAAATAAATTATTCTAGTTCTGCTTTTTAAATCAGTTCCAATTCCAATAGAGTTGGCTTGTTTTGTTGAATTTGATTCTCTGTAAAATGAGTGTTGTCCAAATAATAAAACACTTGTATTGTTATCAAGTTTATAAGTAAGTTCTGATGAAAAAACACTAAATTTACTTGTCCTTATTTCATTCTCTTTGAACCCTTTTAAACTGGAACTTCCTCCTATAAATAATAATTCATTTTCTTGTAGATTTTCACTAAAAAGTAGTTCTGTATTCGAGTGTAATCCCCATTCAGATTTCTTAGATACATTAATTTTATAATTTGTTTTAAGGTTTAGATTTGTGTATCTACTTTTATTACTGTTTGCTTTAATTCCAAAATAATTATTTGATAATATCTCCCAGTTTTTAAGTTTAATATTTACTCCTAATCCCACAGTATTAATATTCGAATTCTCTAAATCATCCTGTTCAGAGATAGAGATTTTTTTCTGATATATAAGATTTAAATGATTTTTAGATTGGACAGGAACATGAAAAGAGAATTTTGAGTGAGTGTTTGTGAAGTTGTGGTGTTTTTTGTAAACATCTAAGTTAAAGGAACTTCCAATTTTAGAGTTTAATATACTAGGGAAAAAAACATCCCCCTTCATTTTCTGATAGTCATCTTGAATTGAATTCCAATCAATTTGAATTACTTCCCCTTGGTTTAAAGTGTTTTGTAGACGTAGGTTTAAGTCTCCGTTTAAAGTTATTTTTTCCCCATCCTTACTAAAGCCTACAAGTCCGTCTATATAGTTTTTTGATACTTTTTCCAGATAAAAATAAATGTCAGCACTATTATTATGAAAAACAAAAGAGTATTCTTTTGTCTGTTTTAGATAGGGAGTTTCTTCTAAAATTTTATTAATATTATCTAATTTTTTTTGAATGTATATATCTCCTTTTCTTATTCCAATTAGATTAAAAAGTTGTTTCTCAGTTATATTTGTATTCCCAACAATTATAAGAGAATCAATAGTATAGAGTTCCCCTGTGTTTACTATTAAATCTGCTTTATTACCTTTAATATTTTCTAGTTTTACTTCAGTAAATGGGAATCCCTTGTTTTCATAGAATATTACTTTATTTTTTAAATAAATTTCTATTTCATTTGGGATTAGTTGGATTTCTCCTTTTTGAGTATTAATATAGAAAAAATTAGTTTTCTCTTGAGAAAAACATAAAAAACCATTGAAAATAGAAAGTATTAAAATTATCTTTCTCATTATAATTGCCAATTTATTTCTTCAACACCTTGTTTTTTTAGTAGTAAGTTGGATCGAGAAAAATGTTTGCATCCCAAGAATCCTTTATAAGCAGACAGGGGGGATGGGTGAGAGCTTATTAAGACATGATGTTTATTTACATCAATTATTTTTTGTTTATTTTGAGCAACTTTACCCCAAAGCAGAAATATCACTCCTTCTTTCTCTTTAGATATGGTTGAGATGACTGTGTCGGTAAACTGCTCCCATCCTTTATTTTGATGAGATCCGGCCAAATTTGATCTAACTGTTAGAGTTACGTTTAACAATAAAACCCCTTGTTTTGCCCATTTAGTTAGATTACCCTTTCCATAATTGACAATATCTAGGTCTTTTTCTAGCTCCTTGAATATATTAACTAAAGATGGCGGAGTTTTAATTTCTTTAGCGACAGAGAAAGATAATCCGTGTGCCTGTCCTTCTCCATGGTATGGGTCCTGCCCTAGAATAACAATCTTTACATTATGTAAAGGAGTATGGAGAAAGGCGTTAAAAATATCTCTGCATTTTGGGTATATGTCATGTTTTTTTATCTCTATTAAAAGAAAGGTTTTTAAATCTTTCATATATTGTTTTTCAAATTCAGACTGTAGAGCAATTTTCCAACTTTCTTCTATTTCAGGAAAAATATTCATTTTGTAGTAAATATTTAATTTCTTTCAAAGATAACAAAACTGTATCTGTTTTATTTTGATTTTTCAGATTATTATTTTGTATTTTTGCTAAAATCTGAAAAATGAAATATTTATTTATACTACTAATTAGCACTTTACTTTTATTATCTTCTTGTGGAGTGTATTCTCACCAATGTGAAGGAGTTACTCATCATAATAAATAACAGAAGTTGATTACTGTAGAAAAAAATAGAAAACCTAAATGGTTAAAGGTAAAGCTCCCTACTGGGGAAGCATATAAAACCGTTAAGAGCATTACAAGATCTCATAAGCTTCATACTATATGTGAAAGTGGCAATTGCCCTAATATGGGGGAGTGTTGGGGGGCTGGAACCGCTACTTTTATGATTTTAGGAAATATTTGTACTCGTTCTTGCGGATTCTGTAACGTAAAAACAGGAAGACCTTTAGCAGTTGACACATCAGAACCTTTAAATGTTGCAAATTCTGTAAAGTTGATGAAGGTAAAACATGCGGTAATTACTTCAGTTGATAGGGATGATTTAAAAGATGGGGGTTCTACTATTTGGGCAGAAACAGTAAACGAAATCAGAAGATTAAATCCTGAAACTACTTTAGAAACATTAATCCCAGATTTTAAAGGAAGGAAAGATGATATTCAAAGAATTATAGATGTGGCTCCTGAGGTTGTTTCTCATAATATGGAAACTGTAGAAAGACTTACTAAGAAAGTAAGGATTCAAGCGAAATATCAGAGAAGTTTAGATACTCTACGTATTTTGAATGACGCAGGTCTAAGAACAAAATCTGGAATAATGCTTGGTCTAGGAGAGGAGGATGAGGAAGTAATACAAACCATGAAGGATTTAAGAAGTGTTGGAGTGTCCATTATGACTATTGGACAATACTTACAACCAACAACAAAACATCTTCCTGTAATAGAATATATTCCTCCATATAAATTTACTAAATTTAAAGAGATAGGTCTTTCTCTAGGTTTTAGAGTTGTTGAAAGTGGTCCTTTAGTTCGCTCTTCGTACCATGCAGAAAAACATCTTGTTTAATACTTTTTAAATGTTAATTCGTAATTTGTCATTTCTTCTGTTTGTTTTAACTTAGAAAACATTATATTTGTTAGCTCGAAAATTAAACAATTAAATGTACAGATGAAAAAGATTATTTTACCAATTTTAGTTTCTAGTTTTTTCTTTGGCAAACTAGCTATTGCTCAAAATTCTTGTGGATCTCACGAAGGATATCTTCAAGATGAAATGAATAAATATCCTGAGTTTTATAAATTAATTGAGGAGAAAAATAACAAGTTAGAAAAAGAATGTGAACAACTTGTCTATAATCTTGACGAAAAAGAGAATACAAGTGAAAGAAAAATTATACCTGTAGTTGTTCATATTATTCATGATTTTGGATCTGAGAATGTAACGGATGCAGATGTACATTATGCAATTGATCAACTTAATAAAAATATAAATAGACAGGCGGACAATATGCTTTCTACTCCTGATGTGTTTGCTGCAGTTGCCGGAAGTGCAAATGTCGAATTCAGACTAGCTAAATTAGCTCCTAAATGTGATAATTGCCCTGAGGTTCCAACAAATGGTATCGTTAGGATTCATTCTGAATTAACAGATGTTCCAGAACCTAGAGATATTGTAAAATCTTTAAGTTACTGGAATAGTTACCAATATTTTAATATTTGGGTCGTAAGAACTCTTCCTAGTTCTGATGGGAATACACTTTTAGGTTATGCTCAATTCCCGTGGTCAGGTTCTATGTCAACTGACGGTGTTGCTTTAAGAGCGAATGAATTTAAAGATGGACATACACTTACTCATGAGGTAGGTCATTGGTTAGGATTAAGACATACTTGGGGAGATGCATTGTGTGGTGATGATGGTGTGGCAGATACTCCTCCCGCAAAGGAAGAAAATTGGGGGGTTCAACTTTCAGATTTCCCTTATAATTTAAATGTTTGTGTAGCGGATTCTATTAATCCTGCTGGGGAGATGTTTGTGAATTATATGGACTACTCACCAGATGAGGTAACATCTATGTTTACTGATGGTCAAATGCAAATTGTAAACCAAACTTTAGAAGGTGATGCTCAGAATTATCCTTTCAGAAGATATCTTTGGTCTCAAGAAAATTTAGAAAAAACAGGAACGACAAATGGTTATGTGGGAGAACCTTGTAATAAAATTGCTGATTTTATTGAAGATTATGGAAATACCACTAACTGTTTAGGAGAATTAACAGATTTAGTTGGTAACAAAAGTATCTTTAATAACATTACTTCTTTAACTTGGGATTGGGGAGATGGAAATACAACAAGTTCCGTAAACTCACCTCAACATACTTATACTTCAGCAGGTTCGTATGATGTGACAATGTCGGTTGTATATACAGATGATGTTATTGCCAAATCTTTTTCAATGGATGATGTTCAACCTGGATATACTAGTTTGGAAACAGTAACAGAAACTAAAATTTTAGAAGGTACGTTGGAAGAGTTAAATGATGTAAATGCTACAAATATTACTCTACATTTAGATGATAGTAACTATAGTGTGACATTAGACACTCTATTTTACAGAGGAGAATATGAAGAAACGTATTATTTAGCTCATTATGAAACTACTTGTAATGCAAGTACAACTAAAGAAGGGTTTATTACTATTCTACCAACTTCTTCATCTAATACCAATAATTCTTACAAATATAGTTTTGAAGGATCTAATTTAGAAGATGATTTTATAGTAATTGAGAATGAATTAGTCGCAGATTGGGATTTTAATATCTCAGCAAACCCTGATTGGACATTAGCTGAAGGAATTTCTTCTGATGGTAACTCATCTATTATGTTGGATGGTAAAAATTTAACTTCAGCAAATTCTATAATTTTTGAAACACAATCTTATAATTTATCTGACTTAACAGAACCAGCAATTTCCTTTGATTTTATAGGAGCTGCTGTAAATTCTTTTCCAAGAAATGAATTGATAATTTCTTACTCTAAAGAGTGTGGAGTTTGGAAAGAATTAGCTGCAATCTCTGCAGAGGAATTAGCTTCAGCAGGTTATTACTCTCAAGATTTTAATCCGAATGATGGTGACGTTGTATGGAATGATACTATAATGTATGACAGAATTGGTTCTAATGATTTAAAATCGGAGAATGTGAGATTTAAGTTTGAATATACTGTATTATCTCTCGCAAACAGATTGTATATTGATAATATCAGGATCGGAGAAGAGGCAGATTTATTAAAATCACCTACAAACTTCAGTAGATTTGGATTATCTGTATATCCAAACCCATCAAAAGATCAATCTTATGTAATTTTTGAGACTTCTACAAAAGGAAATATTGATGTGATAATGTATAATATTTTAGGTTCTGAAGTGAAAACTCTCTTAAATGAGAATCTTGATTCAGGATTCCACTCTCAAGAATTAGATTTGGAAAACATTGATGAAGGAATATACTTTATTTCAATTATTAAAGATGGAAAAGTTTTAGAAACAACAAAACTTGTAGTTCAGTAATTAAATCATTATGAATGTAACCAAAAACCTCAATGAAAATTGAGGTTTTTTTATTTGTTAAAATAATTTAATTTTATTTTTTCTTTTTCATCAAATAGAGCATACGAGAAATGGTTGATCCAATCACCTGTGTTAATGTATTTACAGTCGTTTGTAATTTCTATCTCTAATGGGAGATGTCTGTGTCCAAAAACGTAGTAATCTACTTCAGGATTATCTTTTTTATGAGAGATACAAAATTGCTCTAAATATTCATTTTCAGATCCTAAATAATCAGGGGTTTCTCCATTTTCTCTACTTTTTCGAGACCAATTCTGAGCAATCTTTATTGCTGTGTTGGGGTGTATTCTAGAAAATAGCCATTGGCAGATTTTATTTGTAAAAATTTTTTTTATCAATTTAAAAGATTTTTCTCCATGACCTATACCATCACCATGTCCAATAAAAATCGTTTTATTGTTTTCGTTTATTTGTATCGGTTCGTAGTATATTTTTACCCCACATTCTTTTATCAAGTAGTCTTTCATCCATAAGTCGTGATTTCCTACTATAATATGCACACCTATTCCACTATCCGTTAATTCAGCAATTTTACCTAAAAGCCTTACAAACCCTTTAGGGACTACTTCCTTATATTCAAACCAAAAATCAAATATATCACCTATTAAGTAAACAGATTTAGCATCTTTTTTTATGTCATCTAACCAAGAAACAATTTGTTTTTCTCTTAATCTACTTTCTTCTATATTAGGAGTCCCTAAATGAAAGTCGGAAGCGAAATATATTTTATTTTTATTCACAAAGATTATTTTTCTAATTNNTCTCTTAAAAGATTATTTGCTAATTTAGGNTCNGCTTTTCCTNTTGATAGTTTCATTACTTCCCCCATAAAAAGTCCNATNAATCCTTTTTTNCCNTCTTTATATTCTTTTACTTTCTCTGGGTATTTTAAAATNGNTTGTTTAATAAACTCTGATAAAGAATCGGTGTCAGAGTCCTGAATCCAATTGTTGTTTTTTGCAATTTCTTCAGCAGATAAATCTGANTNAATCATTTCAATAAAAACTTTNGATGTNGCTACCGAATTACTAACTTTNCCNTCNTCNATTAATTTTATCAGTCCTGCAATTTTGANAGGAGANATNNTAAAATCAGTTATATTTTTTGCAAANTCATTTAAATGNGCTTTAATAGGNCCATTTACAATATTAGCNGCTNCTTTNTAATTTTTATTGTGTTTTGTAATCTCTAAAAAGTATAATGCTATTTCTTTTTCTTCTATTAAAATATTTGCATCATATTCTGANAGTCCAAACACACCTGTNAACTTGTTAAATAACTCTTTTGGTAATAAAGGNAGAGTGTNTCTNACTTNTTNAATATATTCNTGTGTAATNATTANAGGNTGTAAGTCTGGTTCAGGAAAATATCTATAATCGTTTGCTTCTTCCTTGTGTCTCATAGANATTGTTCCTCCATTTNNTNCNTTAAAACTTCTAGTTTCATGTACTACACTTTCTCCACTTTCTATAACATTAATTTGTCTATTTATCTCAAATTCAATNGCTTTTCTAACATTACTNATAGAGTTCATATTTTTNACTTCTACCTTTGTCCCAAANTCTTTTTTNCCTTTTAGTCTTACAGAAACATTTGCATCACACCTTAAGCTTCCTTCTTCCATATTTCCATCACAAATACCAATATATCTAACTAACTTTCTTATNTCTTGTATGTATTGATAGGCTTCTTCTGAATTTCTGATTTCTGGNTCGGAAACAATTTCAATTAANGGTACTCCAGCTCTGTTTAAATCTACTAANGTATGAAATGGATCNAAATCATGAATACTTTTNCCAGCATCTTCTTCCATATGAATCCTTGTNATNGCTATTTNTTTTTCGTTTCCTTTTATATCTTTGATTTCTATAAAACCTCCATTACATATTGGTGTTGTATCTTGNGTTATCTGATATCCTTTTGGTAAATCAGCATAGAAATAGTTTTTACGNGCATANTCATTTCTTTCTCTGATTTTAGATCCAATTGCAATACCCATTTTNATTGCGTATTCAATAACCTTAGAATTTGANACTGGTANTGTTCCTGGNTGTCCTAAAGTTACAGGGCAAGTTTTTGTATTTGGAGTTGCTCCANATATATTCTCNTCTGAAGAATAGGCTTTAGTTTTTGTAAGTAATTGTGCATGAACCTCAAGTCCTATTACNGCTTCATATTTATNTGAAATNTTCATTTATTCAAATATAATTTTTCCGTTTTCTAGTTCGTTATTTTCTTTGTTTAAAAGGCGGTAAATATACAAACCATCTGAGATATTNTCTCTATNAATATTATTCTCTAATAATATATTTTTATCCATAANNTTTCTTCCTNAAATATCATATATCTCTATTTTATAAGCATCTNTNNTTACTTTAAAANAATNAGTAGTNGGATTAGGNATNAGNGAAGNACTTNTTTTTATATTATTTACTGANTTTATAGGNAGNCTACAATNTAAAACATAAAGTCCTGTTTGCATATCNGAAACTATAATGTTTCCAGATGGCAAGTAAGGNTAGACTCCCCAAGCNCCTTTATATGAACTATATGAANNCGGAGCATANGTGTCATAATANGAAACTTGTGTTGGTATAGATGGGTCCGAAATATCAAAAATTCTTAATCCATCATGATAATATGNTAGATANAATAAATCTCCTTTTATNATTCCGTTATGAGCCATGCATTGAGAATTNGTTCCNGNATTAAAAGTNGAAACNACAGTGATGTTATTAAAATCAGANACATCTAATATTTTTACATCATATCCATGATTTTCATCTTGCATTGCGTAAATCGTTCCATCATCAGAAAGCCATCCAGAATGATTGTATCCCGCGTCTGGGTAAAAAGGAGCGATNAAAGAAGCTAATTCTATTGGAGCCATTGATCCTGGTAAATCTAAATAATGAAANTCCATNATTCTAAAACCATCATTTCCGCAATTTAAATAAGCNGTATCGTTTCTNACATAAGCATCATGTACNTGCCCAACCTCATTATAAGTATATATTAAATTTGGTANNGTAGGATTTGATAAAGAATANACATCCATAGCTGTATAGCTNGTAGGATTTACNTGTTTTACTGCACAAGCGTATAGTTTTGCAGTAGCAGTATCAATAAAGATATTATGAGNTTTTTGAAACAANGAATCNGAATCATAAATAGTTGTAATACTATTNGGTAAATCAGAAANATCTATAATTTGNAAAGTNCTTGTATTTCCTTCATCACAAACAGCATATAAATATCCATTATAGTCATGATAATCTCTNTGTATAACNCCTGTTCCNGTATAAGCNCCTGCAACAAAGGCTACTTCTATGCTGTTTTGAGGGTCNGTTANATCAAAAAAATGTGTNCCTGCAGTTGANCCTATAACNGCTATCTCAGTTTCATTCACTTTAAATCCCCAGCACTCATTATAAGTGTTATCGTACATNCTNGATCCAACTAGATTTGAATCTTCCCACTGAAATAATAAATTAGCATTAAGTTGAGAATATGATAAACTACTAATAGNAANAGATATCAATNTGAATAATAGATTTTTCATGTATTAAATTTTTGAGATTAGTTCTTTAATGATAAGTGTAAGTTTTGGCTCTGCATATTCAGATACTTTTTGTATTTCTTCATGAGTTATTTTTTTGATTTTTCCTTCAACTCCTAAATCTGTAATTACAGATATAGCAAAACAAGGAATGTCCATATGTCGAGCGATAATTACTTCTGGTGCTGTTGACATACCAACTGTGTCTCCACCAATAATCCTCATGTATTTATATTCAGCAGGAGTCTCAAGTGTTGGACCTGTTAATGCTACATAAACTCCTTTTTGTATTGGTAAATTATTATCTGAGGCAATCTGCTCTGCTATCTTTATCATATTGTGATCATAAGGTTGGCTCATATCAGGGAATCTTGGTCCTAATTCATCTAGATTAACTCCTATTAATGGATTTGGAATCAAACAAATATGATCTTCTAAAATCATTAAATCGCCAACTTCATAATTTGGGTTTACCCCACCACTCGCATTAGATACTATGAGTTTCTTCACCCCTAGAAACTTCATGACTCGTACTGGGAAAGTTACTTTTTCTATGGAATATCCTTCATAAAAATGAAATCTACCCTGCATCGCAATCACTGTTTTCCCTCCTAATTTTCCTAGAATTAGCCTTCCAGAATGTCCTTCTACTGTGGAAAGAGGAAAGTGGGGAATTTCATTATACGGAATGGAGAATTCAATCTCAATTTCGGAAACCAAACCTCCTAGACCTGTTCCTAAAATAATACCTATGTCTGGAGAGAACCTAGTTATGTCTTTTATAAAGTTAGCACTCTCTTTTATTTGTTGTAACATATTTTAGTATTTCATTATTAAATTCTCTTGAATTGTGTATTACCATCTTAATAGGAACAAAATAAATCTCAACCCCTTTAAAATCTTCTTTAAATTTAGTGAGTTTTACTTTGTCTTTTTCGGTGGTCAATATAATATTTTTGTCAGAGATAGAGCTCTTATATTGTAATAAGATATATTGTATATCTTTAGTAGTATAATTATGATGATCATGAAAAGAAAAAGGACGAACAACATTCCCCTTTTCTTCTAAATATTTTTCTAGATTTTCTATATTAGCAATAGAAGTAATGAGTGTAATATTATAGTTGTTTAGGTTCTCAATACTTTTATTTGAAAATACACTTCTACAATCTTGATAGGAAATTGAAGAAAAAAAACTTTTCTGATGCGCAAACAAGTTTAATTTTGAAGAGATTTCTTTTTTCTCTATATCTCTAATTTCCGGACATTTTGTTGTAATTATGATATCTGATCTGTTTAATGAGGATATAGATTCTCTTAATGTACCTAGGGGTAAATGTTGGTCAGAGTAAATAGGATGTTCGTGATTATTAAGTATAATATTTAATCCTGCTTTTACCCATCTATGCTGATAACCATCATCCATTAGAACTACCTCTGTTCCAGGGAATTTTATTAATATTTCTTCAATGCCTTTTCTTCTTTTTTCTGAAACAACAACATTTATATTTGGAAATTTTTGTTTTATTTGTAAAGATTCATCTCCTACATTATTGGGATCGGAATCGAATTCTACCCAAAATAATCCATTAGTTTTTCTACCGTAACCCCTGCTTAAAACTGCTATTTTTTTATCAGATAGTAGGTGGATTAGATATTCTATATGTGGTGTTTTTCCAGTTCCTCCTGATGTGATATTTCCAACACAAATTATAGGAACATTATAGGTCTTAGATTTAAATATATTCCAATCAAAAAGAAAATTACGGATACCAATAATTACTCTGTAAACAAAGGAAAGAAGAATCAATAAAAATCTCATACGGCAAAGATAGTCATATCTTAACTATTTGTATATTTGGAAAATGAAAATTAAAGAAATCACACAGTTTTTGGAAGGAATTGCTCCTTTAAGTTATCAGGAAAATTATGATAATTCTGGATTAATAGTAGGTGATGAAAATACAGAAGTGAGTTCTGTACTTATTTGTTTAGATAGTGTAGAGGAAGTGATAGAAGAAGCGATAGAAAATAATTGTAATTTAATAATTGCACATCATCCTATAATTTTTTCGGGTCTTAAAAAGTTAAATGGTAAAAATCATATACAACGAACTATAATTAAAGCAATACAAAATAACATATCTATATATGCTATTCATACAAATTTAGATAATGTAAAAGCAGGAGTCAGTAGTAAAATTGCAAATATTTTAGACCTTAAGAATCAGAAAATTCTTGCTCCTAAAAAAGATTTACTTAGGAAATTAGAGGTATATGTCCCTAAAAATCATGCTGATGAATTACAAAATGCATTGTTTTTGGTCGGAGCAGGGGAAGTAGGAGAGTATAAGAATTGTTCTTTTCAGACAGAAGGTGTTGGTACGTTTCTACCTTCTAAGAATGCAAATCCGGTCATTGGAACATCTGGAAATCAAGAAAGGGTGGAGGAAGTGAAGATAGAAGTAGTCTTTCCAAAAGATATTGAGAAAAGGCTAATTTTAGAAATGCAAAAGGCTCATCCATATGATGAGATTGCTCACCAAATTTACATTTTAGACAATTTTTTTCCGGATGTTGGGTCGGGAATTGTTGGAGAATTAGCGGAAGAGATATCTCCATCTCTATTTTTGAAAAAAGTAAAAACACTAATGAGGACTGATTGTATCCGATATACAAAGATAGTGAGGAAAACTATAAAAAAAGTAGCGGTTTGTGGTGGTAGTGGTAGTTTTTTACTAAATAATGCAAAGAGTATGGGAGCGGATATTTTCATAACATCTGATTTTAAATATCATGAGTTCTTTAATGCTGAAAATGATATAATAATTGCGGATATTGGACATTATGAAAGCGAACAATTTACAAAGGATTTAATTTATGACTTACTTGTCAATAATTTTAGTAAGTTTGCGGTCCGATTATCAAAAGTAAATACAAATCCAATTAATTACCTGTAAAATGGCAAAAAAGACAATTAGTGTATCAGTTGAGGAAAAACTAAAAGCACTTTATGATTTACAATGTGTAGATTCAGAAATTGATCAATTAAGAATTGTAAGAGGTGAATTACCTGTAGAAATACAAGAGTTAGAAGATGAGATTGCTAGAATTGAATATAGATTAGAGAAATTTAAAGATGAAAAATCTTCTTTAAAGGATGAATTGAAGGGCAGAAAAGAAGCTATCAAAAACTCTACAGAGTTGATTCAAAGGTATAAATCTCAATTAGAGAATATTAAAAATAATAGAGAGTTTACCTCATTAACAAAAGAAGTTGAGTTTCAGGAATTAGAAATAGAACTTTCTGAAAAGAAGATAAATGAGTTTAAAGCAAAAATTTTGATGAAAGATGAGGTTATCTCTTCTAATACTGAGGTTTTAACTGAGAAAAAAGAAGATTTAGAAGTTAAAAAATCAGAACTTGCTGAAATTACTACTGAAACTGAGACAGAAGAAAAGTCTTTAATGTTAAAATCTAATCGAGCTCAGAAAAAAATTGATGCTAGATTATTGTCTTCTTATCATAGAATTAGAGCAAGTGTTAGAAATGGGTTAGCTCTTGTTTCAGTGGATAGAGACGCTTGTGGAGGATGTTTCAACAAAATTCCTCCTCAAAGACAATTAGATATAAAACTTCATAAAAAAATTATTGTTTGTGAACATTGTGGTAGAATATTAGTTGACTCTAATATATTATCCGAACAATAAAAGTATAGTCAATTTGATTAAGAGTTATATGAATAATTCAATATGTTTAATTTATTATGGAATTTAGATGTAATTATCTTTTATTTTTTTTTCTCTTTTGCTCTCATTCTTCATATTCTCAAATTGATCATTCAGCAAAACACACCTCAAATTTTATTAAAGAAGAGTTCATTCAATTTAATGAATTAACTGAGTCTGGATGTGTTATGTTAATGTCTGATGGAAATCGATTTACTGGCACTGCTTTTATGTATGAGTATTTAAGTGATCTTTTATTTTTAAATGGTTCGTTTGATATGGCTCAAGATCTTCCCGATTCATTATTAAAAATTATTGATTTTAAAGACGGATTAAAATCAGGTAGGGCAATGATAATACATCCAGAAAACGGTGAAATTTTATATGAGAAAATATTTAATGAGAAGATGATACAATCAAATTCAAGTAAATATATATTTAAATTCAAACAGATTGATATTGAATATGGAGATTTAGGCGAATATGTATATTTTATAGGATCTAATATTTATAGTTATGATTCTATAAAGATGCAGTATGAAATTATTAAGGAAAGTATTAATGGAAATGGTGATCTTATAGATTCTCTATTTGGTTCTCATAATTTGGAAATATTTTCTGATAATTACCATCTCTCTCAGGATACTTCCGAATTTTTTTTTAACGGTAAAAAAGTAGATCAAGTCAAATCATGGGCGGGAAAATATCTCGAGCTGACTGTATCAGATGGGTATGGTGCACTGTTTGAGCCATATGGACACTTGTATTCCCAATACGAAGCGTATACTCAACTTTTTGAACCAAAATATTGTGGACAGACTAAGATTATTAAAGATGTTAAGGTTTTAGATTCATTTCCTTATCGTTCAAATATTTCTGATTTTCCATACCATTCTATAGAAAGGTATAATGAGTATGAACGTAGGGGATGGAGACACGATAAAACAACAGAATTAGATTAGATTTTCCTTTAGTAAATTAGATAGATTCCATTGTTGTATAATTCGCAGTTTGTGAGATATCATTTTATTATAAGAATAAGTTATAATTCAACGATACAAAGGAACTCATAGTTCCGTTTTGATTAATATCTAAACCCTAATGTTATGGATAGGAAATGTTTTTCACTTCTTAAAATGGAATTTGTTTCTGTATCAGGATTAAACATACTGTATTCAGATGAGTTCTTAGAAATAGAGTAACTTACATCGAAAAAGGACCCTCCAAAATCTATACCAGCACCTGCACTATAATTTTCCATCTCGTATTCAGGATTATCTTTATAAGGAGATCCATATAAAGCGTACCCAGCTCTTAACTTAAAGGGGTGAAAATTAGCTTCTCCACCTAATCGTATGTTAGTGGCTTCCGCATAATTATCTTTAATTATATTATTTTCTTCTGTAAATTGATAGTTTTCAGAATAAAATTGAGTGAAACTATAGTCAGTTCTCTCAATTTCTGCATTTATAAGGAATTGATTATTTACAATAGTAGATATACTTGCTATAGCTTTCCAAGGAGTTGTGATTTGATATGTGAAATATCCGATAGGAGAATTCTCAGTTATTTCATCTCCATTATTCCAGTTAGTTGTAACTGAAGTACTATATGTTTCCTCCATAGATAAATAAGCAGGAGTATGAATCGCTCCACCTATTTTTATATTATTACCAACTCTTACAATAGTTCCAAGTTTTAGATTAACTCCGCTACCATAACTTAACAATTCTTGGTCGTAATTGAAACTACTTAATGATTGATTAGTGTCTAAAAAATCACTTTCTGTATATTGTGATACTTCAGAATATTGTATACTTGGAAATCCGATTGTTGCTCCAAAATATACTCTTTCTTCATAAGAAGTACCTAAAGACAAGATATATTCTCCCATATCTCCCACAGAATTCACCTTTTTACTTTGTTTCTTATCAGAACTAGGGTTAACATTAGATATATAATTTCCATTATCAAAAGCATACCATCCAGTTGCTGTGTCTACAAAGTTATTCTCTAGATCTATTAAATCACTCCAGAAAGCTGGTTCTGAACCCCAGTAATTAAGATTGTCTATTGTATTACCTTGAGCTTGTTCTAGAAGTAATTCTGCTAGGGAAGAATTAGAGTTCTGAGTTTCGGTATAAAATCTATTGTCATAACTAGCAAGTTGATTCCATCCAAATCCAACATTTATTCTTGGCCATACCTCATCCATATTCTGACCTGTCAAAACAAATCCAAAATTAGAAAGATTTGAACCAAAGTTATTATTGGTCGAATTATTTCCATTTAAAGAGGTATTGGTTTCTACCATAGAAACACTAGGTGTGAAACTTAGTTCAGAATTTTGGTATAATGCTATTCCAGCAGGATTATAACTTAATGACGTAAAGTCCCCTCCCAAAGCACCAAAACTACCTCCCATAGAGTTGAATTTTGCTGTTCCGAATATGTTTTGTTGAGAGTATCTTAATGCATCTATTTCATTTTGTGCATTTATTTGTCCAAAGTATATTATTCCTATAATTAGAAGTAAAGTTTTCTTCATCTTAAATTATTTTCTTGGTTTTACATTTCTATTTCCTCCAGAACTTCTACTTCTTCCTGATGAATTGCTTTTTGTTCGGGAGTTGTGATAACTTCTGTTAGGGGTAGAACGATTAGGGTTGTTATTACCTCTATTTATTTTTATTGTATTCTTTTTAGAATTATTTTTAGTAATTGTTCTATTATTTTTTTTGTTTGTCGTTTTATTAGAATTTGATTTAATTAGAGAGTTATTCGTCTTGGTTTTTGTTCGAACGGTATTGTTGAGGTTTGTTTTTATAATAGAATTGTTTCTAGTTGAATTTGATTTAACAGTCTTGTTATTATTAGTATTCATCTTTGTTTTTATAACAGAACTATTATTCGATACATTAGGATTGGAAGAATTAGTCGTGTTATTATAACTATTAATAATATTTGGTTTAACAGTTAGGTTTCTATTTCTTCCAGAGAAACTCCCTCTGTGTCCAAATACATAATCCGTAGAGTTGGAATTATATGTATGTCCCCAGTTGTTATAGTAATTTCCATGGTAGTGGTTATTGTAATAACCACCATAATAATAAGGTGTGTAGTTATAAGAGTAGTAGTTGTAAAATGGATCGTAATATCCATAACCTCCATAATAGTATGGAGAATTCCACCCATAATTATAATAAATACTATTTCCACAATGGTAGAGATTTCCTGTGTACCAATAGCTATTAGTATAATAACTTCCGTAATAGTTATAACTACGATAAGGTCTATGGAATCTCCTTATCCTGGATGAATAATAAAAGTCATAATGTGAATCGTCTACATAATAGTTGTTTATTATGGTAGTTTTTTCATTTATAAGTGTGTCTTCATCAGATTCTTCAAACACATATTCTATTTCTTCAGAGGTATTTGTTTCTTCAGAACTAATAATTGTAAATTCGTTAGAATCTAAATAATTAGGATCAGAATAATTGTAAGTGTTATAGGTTGTACTGCACGAACTAAATGTTATTAGTAAAATTGAGAGGTAAAAAATAGTATTTTTCATATTTTCATTTTTTTAGTTTGACTAAAGTAAACAAAGATAGTTTAATTTATTAAATTTGCTAACTTATTTCTTTTAACGAGAAATTTGGCATAAAATTACAACATTTTAAATAAAAAATGGCAAAAAAGTTAACATCAAGAGAAAAAGATTACTCACAATGGTATAACGAACTTGTACAGAATGCGGATTTGGCTGAGAATTCTGGTGTAAGAGGTTGTATGGTAGTGAAGCCTTATGGTTTTGCTATATGGGAAAAAATGCAATCTGAATTAGATAGAATGTTTAAAGAAACAGGTCATGAAAACGCTTATTTTCCATTATTTATTCCAAAGTCATATTTTAGTAAAGAAGCAAGTCATGTAGATGGATTTGCAAAAGAATGCGCAGTAGTTACTCATTACAGATTAAAAAATGACCCTGCAGGAAATGGGGTTATAGTAGATCCTGAAGCAAAACTAGAAGAAGAATTAATAGTACGTCCTACCTCAGAAACAATTATTTGGGATACATATAGAAAATGGATTCAATCTTATAGAGATTTACCGATATTAGTAAATCAATGGGCAAATGTTGTGAGGTGGGAAATGAGAACAAGATTATTTTTAAGAACATCAGAGTTTTTATGGCAAGAAGGACACACTGCGCACGCAACACAAGAGGAGGCTATTCAAGAAACAAAACAAATGGTTAATATTTATGCAAAATTCGCTAAAGAATTCATGGCAATGCCAGTAGTAATTGGGACAAAAACAGAAGCTGAAAGATTTGCTGGGGCTTTGGAAACCTATTGTATTGAGGCTTTAATGCAAGATGGTAAAGCTCTTCAAGCTGGAACATCTCATTTTTTAGGTCAGAATTTTGCAAAAGCATTTAATGTAAAGTTCTCTACAAAAGAAGGAAAACAGGAATATGTTTGGGCTACATCATGGGGAGTTTCTACTAGATTAATGGGAGCATTGATTATGACTCATTCTGATGACGCGGGTCTAGTTCTTCCTCCGAAGTTAGCTCCTTATCAGGTAGTTATTGTTCCTATATACAAAGGAGAGGAACAGTTGAAAGCTGTGTCTGAGGTAGCTTTAAAAGTTAAGAACGAATTGGAAAATTTAAGTGTTTCAGTTAAATTTGATAATAGAGACACTCATAAACCAGGATGGAAGTTTGCAGAATACGAATTAAAAGGAGTTCCATTGAGATTAGCTATTGGTAATAGAGATTTAGAAAATGGAACAATAGAAGTTGCAAGGAGAGATACAATGGAGAAAGAAACTCTTAAGATATCCGATATAGGTAAAAAGGTAGTTAATTTATTAGATAAAATTCAGCAAAACTTATATACAAAAGCAGATACATTTCGTGAAGAGAAAACCTATACAGCAAATACATATGAGGAGTTTAAGAAGTTAATAAAATCTGGGGGATTTGTTTATGCGCATTGGGATGGTTCCTCTGAATCAGAAGAGAAAATAAAACAAGAAACTAAAGCTACTATCAGATGTATACCTCAAGATATTGCTTGTGAAGAGGGTTTTTGTATATATTCGGGGAAACGGTCTCATAGAAGAGTTTTGTTTGCTAAATCATATTAAACAATGTCTGAGAATAATCAAATATTACAATTATTACAATCAAAATCTTCTACTAAACAGGAGGTTTTTAGGATTACTTTTTCTGTTTTTAAAGAGATAACTAAAATCTTAGAAAAGAAAGTGTCAGAATTGTCTGATGTTATGGATGGTAAAGATTATTCTGTAGAAATTGGTTATGAAGAAAAAGGAGATTTTGAATCCCATATTAATTTTTCTGGAGATAGATTAATTTTTCATATGCATTCTAATGTATTTGATTTTCCTCCAAATCACTTTATTCAAAAAACCTCTTATATAAAAGAAGATAAAATGAGAAGTTTCTGTGGAGTAATTCATGTCTATAATTTTTTAAATGATTCTTTTAAGTATAATAGGTTAAATGATGTGGGTCATTTAATTGCCAGAATCTTTGTTAATAAAGATAATCATTTTTTTGTTGATGGAGAAAAACAGTTGGGTTTTTTGTTTAATGATTTTATAAATCAAGAAATAAATATTGACTTTTTAGAAAGAATTGTAGATCAATCTATGATTTTCGCACTAAATTTTGATTTGATTAGTCCTGATTTTCAAGATATTGATGTAGTAAATGTACATCAAATACTAGATATGGTTAATTCTCATAAACTTAAAACCTCTAAGTCTTTAGGGTTTAAATTCTCTCATGAAAACAAATAAATTATTTTTATTTGTGAAATAATAAAAAAATTATACATTTGCAATCCAATTTTAGGGAAAGACGGCCCGGTCGTCTAGTGGTTAGGACGCCAGGTTTTCATCCTGGTAACCGGGGTTCGATTCCCCGTCGGGCTACATAAACTAAATTAAAGAGTATGGCAAATCATAAATCTGCAATTAAAAGAATAAGACAATCTGAAAAAAGAAGATTGTTAAATAAGTATTTCCATAAAACAACTAGAAATGCTATTTCGAAACTTAGATCATTAACTAGTAAGAAAGAGGCTACTGCATTATTACCAAAGGTTGTTGCTATGTTAGATAAACTAACAAAGAGAAATATTATACATAAAAATAAATCATCAAACTTAAAATCGAAATTGACAAAGCATGTAAATGCAATGTCTTAATCTGATTTAGTTTTAGTTATTATTTAAAAGAGGGTCTATCAGTTTTGATAGACCTTTTCTTATTCTTAAAGTTTAATCTTATTATTATTTGAAGGATTAATTAAACTGTTGAAAAACATGAAAGAACAGAATTATAAAATGGTGGCTACTACCATGATGGGTTTAGAGGAGGTATTATCTGAAGAGTTAAAAAAACTAGGAGCCCAGCATATCAATATATTAAATCGTGCAGTTGAATTTGTAGGGGATAAGGGTTTTATGTATAAAGCTAATCTAAACTTAAGAACTGCAATTAGGATTTTAAAACCTATTTTTGAGTTTAAAGCAAGAAATGAAAAAGAGTTATACAGAAAAATATACGATTATAATTGGGAACAATATTTTGGAATAGATAATACATTTGCAATTCAATCTTCTGGTACGTCAGATACTTTTACTCATAGTAAGTATACCGCTTTAAAAACAAAAGATGCAATTGCAGATTATTTTAGGGACAAATATGGTAAAAGACCAAATGTAGATGTTGATTCTCCAGATATTCAGATTAATATACATGTTAGAGAAAATAAATTTGTAATCTCATTAGATAGTTCTGGATATTCTCTTCATAAAAGGGGATATAAGTTAGCTTCTGTAGATGCTCCAATAAATGAAGTCCTAGCAGCTGGTTTAATATTACTTTCTGATTGGAATCAGATTTCTAATTTTCACGATCCTATGTGTGGGTCAGGAACTATATTGATAGAAGCATCTATGATTGCAAATAATATTCCTGCAAATATATTTCGTAAACGATTTGGATTTGAGGGGTGGCAGAACTTTGATTTAGATCTTTGGGAGAGAATAAGAGATGTTTCTTTAGAAAAGGAAAAAGAATATTACGGAGTTATTACAGGTGCAGATAATTTTCAGAAATCCTTAAGATCTTGTAGAGCAAATGTGAATAATGCTTTGATGAGAGATGATATAAAAGTAAAGATGGAAGATTTCTTTGAATCAAAAGTTCAGGCCAATACTCATGTTGTATTTAATCCTCCTTATGGAGAAAGGATGCAAATAGGAGTAAATGAGTTTTACGAAAAAATAGGAGATACTTTAAAACATAACTATCAAGGGTGTAGTGTTTGGTTAATATCTTCTGATATTGAAAACCTGAAGATGATTGGGCTAAGACCTTCTAAGAAGATAAAGGTTTATAATGGAAAACTAGAATGTAGATTTGTTCGGTTTGATATTTATGAAGGATCTAAGAAACAATCCAAACAAAATTAATCATATATAAAAAGGAGAGTTTTAACTCTCCTTTTCTTACTTATTTAACAATTTTATAGCTTCTTGTATTTTAATTCTTTCTCCATCTTTCTCGGCGTATATAAAAGAGTCAGAGAAACCATTTTGTCTAACCTCAGATTTCCTGAATTCCGCCTCAGATAACGAGGAGTATCTTCCAGCAATATATTTGTATAGACTTCCTTTATCTAAAACCTTCTCAGCTCCACCAATGGCATCTATTTTACTTTCAGTATTTGGATTTATATTACTCCAAACTCCTATCTGCACTATAAACTGAATATTATAAGTTGGATTCTCAGTAACAACCACTCTTTCTTTTTCTTCTTTTTTCTTTCTGTTCCTTTTTTCAGTAGTTATAGCAGTACTTATATTAATTCTTTCCCCATTTTTATAAGTTACAATAAAAGCGTCTTTAAAACCTCTGGCTTTCATTTCTGATTGTTTGATAAGAGCATTTTGGTGTTCTGTAAAAGAACCAATTAGATAGAATGTTCCACTGCCTTTCTTAATTGGAATTACATTTAATCCTTCAAATATGTTTGAAGAGAGTTCTTTTTCAAAATAACCTAATTGAACTCTATAAATTACTTTCTCTGTATTTTCTGCAATTGTTGCGGTATCTATCGCTACAGAATCCGAATCTTTATAAGTCACGATATTCTTTTCAATTATTTCTTCCATTTTTTCTTCCTCCTCTACCTCCTCATCAACAGGATATTGGAACTCCGAAGTAAAACCATTTTCCACTACAATAATCTCAGTTACAGCTAATCTATCCTTCATTTCAATATTCATTTGCCTGTTTTCAGCATCATCAATAATTTGATAATTCCCAACAGCATAAATAAAACTGCCGTCTTTCTGAGGAATACTTTCTAGATCCTCATAACTTAAGAATTTATTGATTAAGTAAGATGGAATATCATCTGAAAATCTTCCAATCTGAACTTTATACCTCTTTCCAGTTGGTCTGTCTTGATTACTTTCATTGTATTTTAAATTAAATGCATTTGCTTTTGCAATTAAGTATTCGTTGATTGTTTTAAAGTTATCTCTTTTGATTTCAGATTCGTTGTAGAATTTGGCGTACTCTCTTGATGCAGCTTCATATTCAGAGTACATACTATAGTACTCTTCATCTGTTAACTGAATTCCTCTTTCATTTACAACTGCTCCAATTTTAGTATTTAATTCTTCATCTAAATAGTTTGGTACTCCATCATTATCTCCATCAAAAGGACAACCAAACGCATTAACTTTTACTCCGTTAGGTGTGCTGGGGCAATTATCATCAATATCTGGCACTCCATCACTATCATGATCTTCTAAATCCATTGCCTTAAAGTTTACATTTGTGTAATTAGTTTCATCATAATAGTTGTAATCATCAGCTTTTGGGGTGAATAAATCATAATGTAAGGTGAAATTAACTACTGTGAAATTATCATTATTTTCAGAAATAGTATGGTCAATATCCGCAAATGATAAGTGGTAATTCATTCCTATGTCAAATCTAATTCTTTCAGAAACATCTAAGGAAATACCTAATCCTAAAGGTAAGTTTATTCCAGATTCCTGAGGATTTGAATTGGTGCTAAAATACATCCATTGTGCACCAAAAGTAGCAAAAGGAGATAATTTAGTGTTTTTTAAGATATTACTAAATGTATAATCTAAATTAAAACCCAAAGAGCTTAAATCTGTTTCAAAGGATTCTACTCCAGAATTTTCATGTAATTTTGCATTTGAAGTAAATAAGAATGATAAATCTAAATCTTCAGAAAGGTTGATTCTGATTCCTGTGTTAATACCCATGTTTCCAAGAAGATAATTTCCATCAGGACCTTTTATGTCTCCCAATGAGTTGTAGTATCCAGACCCAATAGAGAACATTGGTTGAAAAGCATCTTTTTCAGTGACTTCATAATTTCTCTGTTGAGAAAAGGATTGTGTACATATTAATAACGAAAGCAGTAAAAATATTTTCTTCATAATCAGTTAGTAGTTTTATACAAGGCGTAAAAGTACTAAAAATTCAGAAAATAAGCTATCTGTTTTAAAAATTAGGTTTTAAACCATATTTTGTATAGAATTCATTAATAATTTCAAGTGCTTCCTCAGCTGTGTCTACTACCGAAAATAAATTTAAATCTTCCGGACTGATATTGTTTTCTTTCTTTAACATAATTTCTTTAATCCATTCAATTAACCCTCCCCAAAAGGATTTTCCTACTAATATAATAGGGAATTTTCCTATCTTTTTGGTTTGAATTAGAGTAATTGCTTCAAATAATTCATCTAGAGTACCTACACCACCTGGTAAAACAATAAATCCTTGAGCATATTTCACAAACATAACTTTTCTGACAAAGAAATAATCAAAGTTTATGAGTTTATCATTATCAATATATGGATTGGCAGATTGCTCAAACGGTAATACAATATTTAAACCTACAGACTTCCCTTCCCCTTTTTTAGCTCCTTTATTTGCAGCTTCCATTATTCCAGGACCTCCTCCAGTAATGACTCCATATCCGTTTCGTGTAAGTTTAAATGCAATTTCTTCTGCTAATTGATAATATGGATTTTCATCTGTAGTTCTGGCAGATCCAAAAATAGAAACACAGGGACCAATTTTTGCCATAGTATCATACCCATCTACAAATTCCGACATTATCTTAAAAATCTGCCAAGAATCTTTTGTTTTTATTTCATTCCAACTTTTTGAATCTAACGCTCTTCTAAGTTTTTTTTCTTCTTTATTCATAATTCTAATCTTGTAATTCTTGTTTTAAGTACTTTGAAGTATATCCTACCATACCATTAACGATTGATTCAGGAGTTCCGTTACAAATAATCATACCTCCTTTTTCACCTCCCTCAGGGCCTATATCAATAATATGGTCTGCAGTTTTTATTACATCTAAATTATGTTCAATAATGATAACTGTGTTTCCTTGGTCTACTATTTTATTGATTACTTCTAATAAAACTTTAATATCATCAAAATGAAGACCGGTTGTAGGTTCGTCTAAGATATACAAAGTATTTCCTGTATTTATTTTTGAAAGTTCAGAAGCAAGTTTGACTCTTTGAGCTTCCCCTCCGGATAGAGTAGTTGCGGCTTGTCCTAATCTAATATATCCAAGCCCAACATCTTGAAGGGTTTTGATTTTTCTGTAAATAGCCGGAATTTTCTCAAAGTGAGACACTGCTTGATTAATCGTCATGTCTAACACATCTGATATAGATTTCCCTTTGTATCTAATTTCTAATGTTTCTCTATTGTATCGTTTACCATTACAAGATTCACAATGAATTAAAACATCTGGCAGAAAATTCATTTCTATCGTTTTCATACCAGCTCCTTTACATTCCTCACATCTTCCTCCTGATACATTAAAAGAAAACCGTCCAGATTTATATCCTCTTATTTTTGATTCTGGTAAAGAAGTGTAAAGATTTCTTATTTGTGAGAAAACAGTACTATATGTAGCCGGGTTAGATCTTGGAGATCTTCCAATTGGAGACTGGTCTATTTCAATAACTTTATCTATGTTCTCTAAACCCTCCAGTTTTTTATAAGGAAGAGGTTCTTTTACACTTCTGAAAAAGTATTTATTTAAAATAGGGTATAGAGTTTTATTTATTAAGGTTGATTTACCACTACCAGAGACTCCGGTTACACAAGTTAGAGTTCCTAATGGTACTTCTAGATTTACATCTTTTAGATTATTTCCACTTGCTCCTAATAATCTTATATTCTTACCATTTCCAATTCTTCTATGTTTAGGAATTTCTATTTTTCTTTTTCCGTTAATGTATTCGGATGTAGAGTTTTTTCCCTTCAGGAATTTCTTGGAACTCCCAGAAAAAGTAATCTCCCCTCCAAAATATCCAGCTTCCGGTCCTAAATCTACTACATAATCAGATTCAATAATCATGTCTTTATCATGTTCTACTACAATTATAGAATTTCCAATATCTCGTAGATTTTTTAAAGATCGTATAAGTTTTTGATTATCTCTTTGATGTAATCCAATACTAGGTTCGTCTAAAATATATAATACATTCGTTAGTTGAGATCCTATTTGAGTAGCTAATCTAATTCTTTGAGATTCTCCTCCCGAAAGAGTTTTAGAACTTCTATTTAAAGTAAGATATCCAAGTCCAACATCTAAAATAAATTTAGTTCTTTTTTCTAACACTTTTAATATTTGAGCACCTATTTTTAATTGATTTTTGTTTAATTTTTTATGAACATGTATAGACCATTCATAGAAATTACTAAGGTCCATTACACTTAAATCTTTTATTGATTTACCTCCGATTCTATAACTTGTAGATTCTTTATTTAACCTACTTCCTTGACAGCTTTCACAATTATACTCACTCATATATTTATTTGCCCACCTTGAAATAGATTTTACATAAGATAGTTGTGATTGTTCTTCAATAAAATTAATAATTCCATCAAATTGAATCTTATAGGTTTTAGTAATTCCAACATTTTTTACTTTAATAGAAAAATTTTCGTGAATACCATATAAAATTGCATGTCTCCCTTGATTATTTATATCTTTAATTGCTGTGTTTAGATTGAAATTAAATTTCTTACCAATAACTTCTAGTTGCTTTAAAAACCATTTGGAATTCTGTCCTTCTATTGAAGCAATAGCACCTCTGTTTATGCTTAATTTTTCATCTGGAATAATTTTTTTTAAATCGGCTTTTTTATGAAATCCTAATCCATTACAACTTTTACAAGCTCCTTTAGGAGAATTAAATGAGAAATTATTTGGCTCAGGATTCTTATATGCAATTCCCGTAGTAGGACACATTAGGTTTTTACTAAAGTATCTAATAGTTTCATTCTCTTGTTCGAGAATCATTAATACTCCATCCCCCTGTTTAAGAGCGGTTTTTATAGATGATAAGAGTCTATTATTATTTTCTTTTTTTACTTTTAATCGGTCAATTACTATTTCTATGTCATGTGTAACGTATCTATCTAATTTCATTCCAGGAATCAAATCTCTTGTCTCCCCATCTATCCTTACTTTTACATATCCTTGTTTTAAGATTTTCCTTAGTAAATCTCTATAATGACCTTTTCTTGATCTAACAATTGGAGATAATATATTTATCTTTTTACTCTTAAATTCTTTTTTTATCAGTTTTACAATTTGCTCATCTGTATATTTCACCATTTCCTCTCCAGTATTATAAGAGTAGGCTTTCCCTGCTCTGGAGAATAGTAATCTTAAATAGTCATAAATTTCAGTTATAGTTCCTACTGTAGATCTTGGATTTCTGTTAGTAGTTTTTTGTTCAATTGATACTACAGGGCTTAACCCCGTTATTTTATCCACTTCAGGTCTCTCTGTATTTCCTAAAAATTGTCGTGCATAAGCATTGAAAGTCTCTAAATATCTTCTTTGTCCTTCTGCGTGTATAGTGTCGAATGCTAAAGAAGATTTTCCGCTACCACTTTTGCCTGTAAATACAACTAACTGGTTTCTTGGTATCGTTAAATTTATATTTTTTAAATTATGAACTCTTGCTCCAATTACCTCAATCTTATCTTCCTTCATCTACTTTTTAAAAATATCAACTTCTGCTGGATTAGGTAATATTATTGTATATCTTTTCGAAGATTTGTTTGTTAATTTTTTATCTCTCAACCATGGGTTAAACTCTTTCAGAATTTTATAATTAACACCTAAACTGTCAGAGTAGTTTGCTAGATTTACATTGGATTGAGATAAGATAATCTTCTTTGTATCTGGGTATTTATATAAATCTGATGTTCGAACTACAAAACCATATTTAGATTGGTTTTCAAATATTTCTTTTATTGCTAATAATCTAAAAATATATCTAGACGTTTCTGTTGGTAATAGTAGGTCGTAATAATTGTCAGTGTTTTGTTCTTTCAATCTTCTTGTAATTCCATTCATACCAACATTATAAGAAGCGGCTGCCATAGTCCAGCTGTCAAACTTGTCGTAAGCTTCTTGTAAATATTCGCATGCTTTCTGGGTAGAGATCTCTAAATTATAACGTTCATCTACCTCTGAGTTTACCTCCATTCCACGATCTTTTGCGGTTCCCTTCATAAATTGCCAAAATCCAGCTGCTCCTGCAGGAGAAACAACATTTTCTAATCCACTTTCTATAATAGCTAAATACTTAAAGTCATTTGGAATATTATTTTTTTCTAAAATAGGTTCAATAATAGGAAAATACTTATTTGCTCTTTTAAAATAAAATAAAGTATTAGATTGCCAGTATACATTCTTATGTATTTCTTTATCGTATCTTTCCCAAATGTCGTTTGCATAGATAGGAGCATATTCTCCAGCAAATTCTATAGAATCAGGAGTGGTTAAGGTAAAGCTTCTAAAGTAAGAGTTGAACTCTCTTTGATGAATTATGTCCCCAATTCTTCCTCCCTGATCTGATGGAGTTAAGAAGTTAAAGAACAGGATAGAGAGACAGAATAAGGATAGACTGAATAGAATTATTTTCTTCATTAAAATTGACTTTTAAAATTACTAAACGGTTCAGATTTTTTATCCTTCTCAGAGATAATTGCGTTTTCTATTTTCCAATCAATATTTAAATCTTTATCATTCCATAATAAAGAACCTTCAAAATTTTTATTGTAAACTTCACTGCATTTATAAGCGAATATGGTATTGTCTTCAAGAGTAGAAAATCCGTGAGCGAAACCTGGAGGAATCCAAAATATAGTGTTGTTTTCTCCACTTAATAATACGGAAATATGGTTTCCGTAAGTAGGAGATTCTTTGCGTATATCTACCGCTACATCAAGTACTGACCCCTGAATTACTCTTACTAATTTTCCTTGAGCAAAAGGAGGATTCTGAAAATGTAATCCTCTTACAACTCCTTTTGATGAAAAGGATTGGTTATCTTGTACAAAATCAATCTCTAATCCATTATTTATAAATGCTTCTTTACTCCAACTTTCGAAGAAACACCCTCTATCATCTTTAAATACTTTAGGTTTTATGATAATTAATCCCTCAATTTCTGTTTTAATTGTTTCCATATTTTGTAATATTAAGCAAGTTTCAAATATATGAAAATCTATTAAATATAGAATTGAAATGTATAAAAAACCGATATAAAAATTCGGTTATATATTTTATTTTATTTTTCTTGTCCAGTTAGATGTTCTTCCGAACCATGAAATCCCTACATAACCTCTCAAATCTAATCTATTTCTTGAGTTCATAGTAATTGTTCCTTTATAAGTATTTCCACTTTTAGGGTCGTAAATCCTTCCTTCATCCCATTGATTATCCTTGTCATACTCAAAATTATACATAATTTCCATTCCCATTCTTTCTCTGTTTCTCAATGTTTCATAAGGATTAAGAGGATCTGTTTTTGGGTTCCCATTTTCATCTTTTGGGAATTTCATCCATGTGATATATCCAGAGTAAGTTTTGTTCTTCTTTTTCTTAATTGTGATGATAGCATCTTTTTCTTCATTATACCATTCTCCTTCTAGTGTATAGGATTGAGAGTATGTGAAAATTGTAAAGAAAAATGAAAGAATTAGTAGTGAAAGTTGTTTTGTCATATATAATATATTTGATTGATTTTCAAATATATAAAAAATCTCAACTCTTTGAAGGGGTTTTGAAATTATTCTGAGAATATATGTTATATATGAATTACTTCATCATAAGCATCTGCAACAGCTTCCATAACCGCTTCACTCATAGTTGGGTGAGGGTGAACTGCTTTTAATACTTCATGACCAGTAGTTTCTAGTTTACGAGCCATAACTGCTTCTGCAATCATTTCTGTAACATTATAACCAATCATATGACAACCTAACCATTCTCCATATTTTGCGTCAAATATTACTTTTACAAAACCATCTTTATGTCCTGCAGCAGACGCTTTTCCAGAAGCAGTAAATGGAAATTTTCCGACCTTAACTTCATATCCAGCTTCTTTTGCAGCGGATTCTGTCATACCAACTGAGGCAATCTCAGGAGAACAATATGTACAACCAGGTATGTTTCCGTAATCAATAATTTCTGGGTTGTGTCCTGCAATCTTTTCTACACAAGTAATCCCCTCTGCAGAAGCAACGTGTGCTAAGGCTTGAGTCGCTAAAACGTCTCCAATTGCATAATATCCATTTACATTGGTTTGGTAGTAATCATTAACTAAGATTCTTCCATTTTCTGTTTTAATGCCTACTTCTTCTAACCCAATATTCTCAATGTTAGCTTGAATTCCTACTGCTGAAAGTACTAGGTCACAATCAATAGTTTTTTCCCCTTTCTTTGTTTTTACTAATACTTTACATTCGTTTCCTTGCGTGTTTACGCTTTCTACAGAAGAATTAGTCATCACTTTAACTCCTGACTTTTTAAATGATCTTTGTAATTGCTTTGACACATCAACATCTTCAACAGGTACAATATTTGGCATGAATTCTATAAGTGTTACATCAACTCCCATTGCATTATAGAAATAAGCAAATTCAACTCCAATTGCTCCTGAACCTACAATAACCATTTTTTTAGGAGCTGTAGGTAAACTTAAAGCATCTCTGTATCCAATAATCTTGTTTCCATCTTGTGGCAAGTTTGGTAACTCTCTACTTCTTGCACCTGTAGCAATAATGATATGTTTTGCAGTATAATCAGTAGATATTCCGTCAGTAGTTACAGTAACTTTGTTTCCTTTTGCTAATTTACCAAAACCATTAATAACTTCTACTTTATTTTTCTTTAAAAGATACGCAATTCCAGAACTCATTCCATCCGCAACATCTCTACTTCTTTTTATGACAGAAGGGAAATCTGCATTTACATCTTTTACTGTAATTCCATAATCTTCTGCATGGTTAATGTATTCAAAAACTTGTGCAGATTTTAATAATGCTTTAGTAGGAATACATCCCCAGTTCAGACAGACTCCTCCTAGGGATTCTTTTTCAATAACTGCTACTTTTAAACCTAATTGAGAGGCACGTATAGCCGTTACATACCCTCCAGGACCACT
>NZWX01000045.1 GCA_002697625.1 Flavobacteriales bacterium | reverse complement strand
TTGCTTCACTAATTAAATATTCTCTAAGCATTGATCCTAAAGTAGCTTTACCATCTCCATTTCTTGAATATTGAGTTATCCCTCCTCCTTTAAGTTGAATGTCAAAACGTTTATTGTGATTAGTAACGTGTTCACCTATAATGATTGCTCTTCCATCTCCTAATTTAGTAAAATGTCCAAATTGATGTCCTGCATAGGCTTGTGCATAAGATTTTCTATAATTTTTATTAGAAAATAGTAAGTTAATTAATTCATCTTTATTATTAAAATTCAATTTAAATTTATCGCATATTTGATCATTTAAAAGAAAAACTTTAGGGCAAGAATTTAAACGAGGTTTTGTGAGACTATAAAATTTCTTAGGTAGAGATAAATAAGAATAATCAAAATTAAACATATAATTATAAAGATAATTAGCAATAATACAAAAACCTACTGAATTTGAGTGGGTTAATTTTGCTGCACCTATCGGTTCTAATTTCGAACTTATTTTTAGAATAATCACGACTTTTTTCTCTTCGAAATTCCAGATTTTTTTCTTTTATGTAATTCCTAATTTTTCTTTAAGTTTGTGCTGTGAAAAAGTTGATATTTATTTTCTATTTTATTTATTTCATTCCCATTTTCACT
Organism: Flavobacteriales bacterium; assembly: GCA_002697625.1. Lineage (GTDB taxonomy): Bacteria > Bacteroidota > Bacteroidia > Flavobacteriales > BACL11. Next base: position 43,721 of record NZWX01000045.1, on the reverse strand, counting down.
TATTCGCAGGTAATAATTACCACAAATTTTATTGAGAGAACAGATACTCAAAAAAAGACTACAGATATATTGGATTTGTCTATTAGTTCATTTATTGGTAATGATTTACTGATTGGACTTACTAATGAAGATGCTGTTGCTGATTATATTCAAGAAGGGTTTAACCCTATAGTGGATAGTTTTATAGTCTCTGATTTTCAGTTATTTTTTAAATATTATCATGATAAAAGTTCTTTTTTTATATTAAAGATTCCAACTTCTAGCGATGCTATAGGTGTATCTGTCCTTGATAGAATTAGGGTTGGAGTAGGGTATGTCTTTTACTCTGAAAATAATTTTGATTTTGATATAAGTTATGACTTATTGTTGCGTTCAAACATAAATGGTTGGAAAAAAGGTAGATTAACAATTGGAGTCTCTGCAATTACAGATGTAAAATTTCCAAAAATTTCTTTTCATTCTCATCTCTTTCACAGGTTTGTAAATTGGATTAATTCTCCATTGAAGTATGGATATAGGGAGTCTATGTATTTAACAAAATCAAATTAATTTTTTTTATTAGTTTCATTCTTTCTTAATTCAATTATTTTTTCTTCTATCTTACTTGCCTTAAATGTTAATGTGTCACTTAAGGTTCGATTTGATTTAGATGCAATAAATGCTTGATTTAAAAGATCTTTATGTTGAGCTTCTAATTTTTCTATTTCAGTTTTGCCTTTAAATATCTTTTTAATAAATTTAATCATTGTCTTCTATTTTTACAAATTCATCTTGTACTATTTCTAATTGTACCCATTTACGTATTTAGTTTTTGCAGTATCTGGATTGTCAATCCATTCTTTGATCTTGTCCTAATGTTTTATTATTAAATATCATTTAATTTCTATTTAAATTTCATTGCAAATATACATCAAACGATTTTACCATCTTAGAATATTAATGAACTATCCCAAAATAATAATTTATTTTTAAAAGTTTTTTCTAATCAAGAAATACAATTAGTTTTTTAAGTTTTTTTAGTAGATTGATTGTCCGTGTAAAAAGCGGAGTAATTTTTAGTTTAAAAGCTTGCTGTAATCATGTAAAAAGGGTAGAGGTTTTAGTCCTGACACTCCCACTTTTTTCTCTTTTATATACAATCTGATATCACCAACAGTCAGAAAAAAAGAATTCAACGGTATTATCATCATAAAATATCGCTCTATGATTTATAGAATTGCCATGATAATTAGTTCTTTTTAGATCTTTAATTTTTTTTGCATTACAATTTATACAATCCTCATTCCATAAAGTTCCCTCTTCCATTGCTTGTATATTTTTATCTATATTGTTACGAGTTTCCCATATACTGTTTGCCTCTATTATTTCAAAAATTTCCTTAAAATATTCTTGACTCTTAAATTCAATAACAAATGTTTCATTACACGCAAAATACCCTCCTTTATAATTTATAAGATTTACTGATTTATTGTCTAGTTCAACTGAAAAATGTTGCATGAATCTATCAGAAAGGCTTTTGTCTTTATAACTGCAGCTTGCTAATAATAAGTATGTTAATATCACAGATAATATATTCTTCATTTTTTGACGTTGAGTTACTTCCATTTTAAACTTTTTGTTTGTTTGTATTTTTAATTTTTATTTGTTGTGTAATAATTATAACAAGCATTATTAAAAAAATAAGTAGTGTAATAATAACAAATATATAAATATTTATTTCGTTATATGTTATCCCTAATAATTCAGCAAAGTTTGTTAATAAATCTACTCACCAATTAAATATTTTATCTGTCATATCTTGTAAACGAGGAGATTCTAAAAATAGTATATTATTTACTATAAGCAGTGTATATAGAATTAAATAAATTATTTTTAAAAAACATTTTTTAATAAGAAATCCAATTATTTTTTTAAGTTTGTATTAGTTGATTGCTTATCGGTATCAAAACAATTATATAAAATGAAAAAACAATTACTAATTTTACTGTTTTTGCCTAGCAGATAATACTTGAAATATGAATAAAAATGTATTTGGTGATAAATTAATTACATGTAGCAATAATCCTTTAACAGGATATTTTAGAAATGGGTGTTGTGATACAGATGATACTGATTTAGGTCTTCATACTGTTTGTATTATTGCTACTAAGGAATTTTTAGAATTTTCAAAACAAGTAGGTAACGATCTTTCCACTCCGTTACCACAGTTCGGTTTTGATGGAGTTCAAGATGGAGACAGATGGTGTGTGTGTGCTTTACGTTGGAAAGAAGCGTTTGAAAATAATTGCGCTCCAACAGTTGTCTTAGAAGCTACTAATGAGAAAACGCTGGATTTGATTCGCATAGAAGATTTGATTTCACATGCATATAGAGTATAGTTGGTAATCCTGATACCTCTATTTTTTTCTCTTCACAATTCTCAAAATTTTTTGTATGATTTGATAAATTTATTTTGAACAGCACTTGTCTTCTTGACATTTACAGAATTGTAAATTGTAAAAATGAAGAAAAATGATTGTAAAAGCAGGAAAATAAATAAAGTTTTTCGGTAAATAAGTGATGTCAAATGAATGGCTCACTATAGAGCATCCTAATAAGAACCAAGATATCCATAAACTAAATTTTAACCAGGATGGTGCAGCACTCTTATTTGTATAATAGATTGCGACAGCGGATACAATTAGGAAAAGATAATCAATAACTACCCACCAAATAGGGGCTTCTGCACAACACGTAACTGAGCATGCTTTAGCGATAAATAAAAATGGAGTTGCTATGCAATGAACCGCACATAAAAAACCTGCAATTATTCCAATATTATCAAAAGGTAAAGCAGCTCTAATCATATATGATTTGTTTTATTGCAAATATACTTTTTTTTGTGAAACGCAACTGATTTGCGTTTATTTTTTATTTTTGAATAAATTTTCTGTAGGTTTGCTTTGTGTATCCATATCATAATAAAATAAAACAACGTATTAGGAATCGAGAATTAGTTAAATATGAATATGTAGATAAATATAAAGAAATATCTCCATGTTTGTTGTTATATTTTAATACACTCCCAAATCTTAGGCCAATTCGAAGACATAAGTTTGATGAATACCAAAAATTATTAGAAGAATATACCATATAATATCGATGTAATGATGTAAAAAAGTAGTATCTCTTGTAATCGGTTATCCGACTCTTTTATCTTCATATTTCCCATAAATTTTCTGTAAGTTTGCTTTAAATCAAATAATTAAAGAATGAATTTAGAAGGTAAAAACATTGTTTTGACAGGAGGGAGTCTTGGTATTGGTAAAGAAACAGCTAAATCTTTAATAAATAAAGGTGCTAATGTACTTATTACTGGAAGGTCAGAAGAAAGATTAATTAATACTTTTAAAAATGAAAAGTTACATGTTATTGAATTTGATATTGGTGATATAGATAATATTAGTCGAAATGCAAAAAAATGTATGGAAATCCTCGATAATAGAGTTGATGTTTTAATTAACAATGCAGGGATAGGAGTTAGAAGGTCAATTGAGGAACTTAATATAAATGATTTTTTAAATGTATTTAATGTAAATGTTTTTGGACTTTCTTTGTTTACTAAAGAAATTATTCCATTAATGAAAAAGCAAAATAGAGGAACTATTGTCAATATTGGTTCAACAGCAAGTTTAAAAGGATATAAAAATGGAAGTATTTACGCATCTTCCAAGTTTGCTGTTAGGTGTCTTACCCAATGTTGGCAGGCTGAATTAAGACCTCATAATATTAGAGTGTGTCAAATTAATCCTAGCGAGGTAACGACTGCATTTGGTAATCCAGAAAGAATAGAACGAGAAGAGGTTTATAATAAGTTAACTCCAAAAGAAATTTCACATGCTATTATTTCTGCAATTGAGATGGACGATAGAGGATTAATCAATGAGCTTAATGTTTGGGCAACCAATCCTTTCTAATTAAATTAATGCAAAACTTACTATTGATCTTACTATATGTGCCTTTAATTGGATTAGGGCAGAATTTAGATAATCAAGAAATTAGCGAGATATTAACTACACATAATGAATATCGAATAGATTTAGAATTACCTGAATTACTGTGGTCTAAGAAGTTAGCAAATAGCTCTAAGAAATGGGCTGATAAATTAATATCCAGGGATATTTTTGAACATAGTAATACAATGTATGGTGAGAATATATTTATAATAATCGGAAGGGATGCTTCTCCAAGTGAAGTTGTTACTGATTGGGCTAGTGAGAAGGAGTATTTTAATTATAAAACAAGAAAATGTATTCAAAATTGTTGTGATTATGTTGATTGTTGTCAACATGAATGTGGACATTATACTCAAATAATTTGGAGAGAAACAAAAGAAGTTGGTTGTGCAGTTTCTAAATTAGGAAATAAACAGATTTGGGTATGTCAATATAACCCACCAGGTAATTATCATGGAGAAAAGACCTATTAATATGCTACCTGAACTAAAACAAAAGATAGAAAATTTACTAAAATCAACTAATCTAGATGAGGGGCTTAAATTACTTAAAGATATTAATAATGAAGCAGTAATAGAATGTTTCTCTAGTTTAATTCAAGAAAGAGTTCGTGAGAATTATTTTGAGGGGATTAGTGATATGAGTCAAGTTGCTAAAGGACTTGCAATTCTTAAGGAATTCACACCAAATCTTACTAGTCTTGATATTAGTTTATGTGAGCTGGATTCTTTAGATGTATCAGATTTTATCAATTTAATTTCTCTAAATGCTAGCTATTGTTCTAATTTAACTAATATTCAAGGATTAGAAAACCTTAAGAATTTAGAGAATTTAAATGTTAAAAATTCACCTTGTTTACTTAACTTAGATGTATATCAATTAGAAAATCTATATGAAGTAGTCGGTTTAAGAACTAACGCAGGAATGCATTTTGGAGGAAATATAGAGGCTTATGAAGAAGATTGGTGGGATCACCTTGATTTCTTATTTGATGAACTTGAATTAGAACATCTATTTGGTGACGTAGGTATTATAACTATTTCTGAAGCGGATTTTCATGATAAAACTATTGCTGATTTCAGATGGTCAGGTCCAAAATCTATTAATGTTTCTACACGTGAAAAGTTAGGTTTTTGGATAGGTGATGATAAATTAGATATACATTTTTCCGAAAAAAGTTATATTTGGCCATCAGCAGAAGAAGTAACCCTAGCTTTGTTCACTAGTGACTGGACATTTATCACTTGTTTTACAAGGCATCGAGATGATTTTTCTATTGAGTGATGATTATAGAGAAAATACAATAAAAGAAAATATGAAAAACGTACAATTTAATACAAGGATTAGGTTATGCTTTGAATCAGTACCAGATGAATTAGGTGATGATTTATGTTGGGTAACTGGTGCCTTAATAATTATCCAAAAACCAAACTCTGAATGGGCGTATGCCCATCATTTAAAATCTCAAGGAGGTGGGACTTTTGGTGAATATCATATTATTTGTAAGGCGGAATACGATCAAGAGAACGAATATGCTACTTGGAATCTTTCAGTTGGTGATTATAGATTTTTCGACCCTTCTACTGCTGTATCTTTTACAGATTTTAATGAGGAGGAGGCAATAGATATGTTTGCGGAGTTAGATAAATTATGGGACAACATGCTTAAAATGGGATATGATTATGAAGTTGATTATCCATATGATGAGTTATACTTGTGTCGGAAAAGTGATTTTAATACAGAACTAGTGGAAAAAAAACATAGTAATTTTTCTACGTTTTGGTATTCTAATGATGAAGCTGATTGGAATGAAGAGATTTATTTAGGTCATCTTGATATAGAACATGTATCTGGCGGAGTTCCAGGAAATATGAGTTTTATTTCATAGACTCAAATATTTTTTTCTTTTCCTAATTTTAATTATTATTGTTTCTGAATACAAATAACATAATGGATTTTGAAGATTTATCCGAGAAAGAACAAAAGTTAGTAGTTTCATCCAAATATCATTTATTTAGAGATAAGTGTATTAAACTTAAAGAAAAAGGTGTTGATGCTTGTGTGGATGATGATGATTTTGATCTTAAGGGAGTAAATATTACTGAAGATGCTAGAGATTTGATAGATTTGGCAGTTCCTCAAATTATTAATTATAAAGGATTAACTTTTGATCGGCCTTTAGAGGGGTTAAGTATTGGAGGTTTCTACTATTTTATGTATCTATTTTATTTTGAGAGAAGAAGACAACTTGCTAGTAGATTTGAAGGGTATACAATGGACAGTATGTTAATGAAACAATCCATTACAGGAGATGAGATGTGGTTAGTAAATAAAGTTGATAAAATTCCTGATGAAGTAATTGAAAAATATAAAAACAAATAGTTCTCAAAAATCTGAAAATTATAGACTAGAGTCGAACGATTTAAAATAGAATAATATGGCTAGACAAGTGGAATTCATAATTAATGGGACCTCAGTAATGGCGGAATTGAAAAAGGTAGACCGAAAGAAGATATATGGGTGGTCTACCGTGGAGGTCTTTGATGAAAATGGAAGTAAATGTAAATTAGCTTCTATTTCAGATGGTGTGCATGTATTACCTTCTGGCAGTTCATCACTTTTAAAATTTAATAATCAAGGAGAGACTGTTTCTTCATCTGATTTAGTTGGTTTTAATCAGAAAGGTGAAAAGGTTAAAAAGGTCCCTTCAAGTTATGATGGAAAAGTAGAATTAAAAGAATCAACAATTGATGATTATCTTGCCTTATCAGTAAAAACAGTTTATCAGTTAGATATGGAAGATGATACTACAATGTTATCCGAACTAAAAGATGGGAAAGTATTTTCTTTTATATTTAATTACCGAGCAGATTATGAGGGAGATGATGCTTTTCTAATTAGTAATGGAGAAACAGCTTTTGTAGTTACAGGTAAAATAGCTGATTTGGAATTTGTTGGAATGAATGACAATGAAAAGGAACTTGTAGTTAATGAAGAAGAAAGTTCCGAAGAAGATGAACTAGATTTTGCAATGTTTTAAAATATAAATTATGATTAGATATATAAAATTATCAAATGAAAAGAATAGAGATGCGGAGGTAACTTATCGTTCATTAAACCCTAAAACATCTATTAGTTTAGGTGTAAATTCTCCTAGTGATGTTATAAATAAAAGAGTTTTAAAATCTACTTCAGCTACTGATTTTAGTACTTTGATAAAAGATTTTAAAGTAGATAAAATGGAAGATGAACAGTTGCAGAAAGCTATTTTATTATCCGAACAAATAATAAAAGATGATACGGAAATTGATTTTGAAATGGGAGGTAAGTATATTTCTGGTTTACAGAGGGTTTATATAAATGAGAAACAGAAACCAGTTTTTAAAGTAAAGAAAATTGAGAAGATATTTAGCCCAACAGCGGAGTTGAAAGAGGAAAGAGAACCTAAGTATAACGAAAGTAATGTGTTAGATCAGATTGTTAAATGGACTGGTAAAATGATGCCAAAATCAAAAGTGTATAATAAGTTAGTTTTTAACAAGAAGTATCAGATAAAGCACATTAACGGGCTTACTTATGATTTCTTGTTTGATATAGCCAAACAACTTCATGAAAAAGATTCCTTAATGATGTTAGGAGGAGGAGAATCTGGCAAAGAACCATTAGTGATGAATGATGGAGGTAAACCATATAGATCATTCTTAGAAGGTAGAGTACAAGATGATAAATATTGTTTAATTCTTCATTTAACTGATCAGGAATTAAAATCTTTACCTAAAAAATAAGAAGATGGATATATTAAAACTAGCAAAAGAATATAAAAGGAAAACAGCTTCAAGATATCTTTCAGTTTCCTCAGAGGAAATAGCAATCAAAATAATTCAATCAGATTTATATTCTGTTTCTAAAAAATATGATGGTCACTTGTATTTATTACATTTTGACGGAAAGACAGCTACACTTTATAATCATGGAGGGAAACAGTTATCTAATTTAGGGCTTTTGCAAGAAGCAAAGGATTTATTAAAAGGAAAATGTAAGGAAGTAGTATTAGCAGGTGAGTTATTCTTACACAAAGAAGGGAAACGATCTCGTTCTTTTGACTTGACTTCCGCATTAGATGATAATCATAAGGATATTCAATACAAAGTATTTGATATATTAACTTTAGATGGAGAAGAAAAAGACTTTAATATAAAGGAATTAGATACTAAGTTGAAAGAATTATTGAAAACGGGTATATCAGTAAATGCGGTTGAAACTTTTTTTGTAGAAAGCAGAAAAGAAATAGATTCTTTATTTCAAGATATTGTAGTAAAAGGAAATGAAGAAGGACTTATTGTTCAATCTGATAACGGACCAACTTATAAATTAAAACCATTTATAACTTTAGATGCAGTAGTTGTTGGTTTTTCCGAAGGAGAGGGTAGTAGAGCGAACAAACTAAAAGAAGTATTGTTAGCATTACAGATTTCAGAAAATGAATATTTGACTATTGCTAAAGTTGGGAATGGATTTACTGATGAGCAAAGGGATTCAATTTTTAAGGAATTAGAAAAACAGAAAGTAGATTCAAATTTTGTTGAGGTTTCCTCATCTAACATTGCTTTTACTATGGTAAAACCAATAAAAATAGTTGAGTTTTCTTGTTTGGATGTATATAATGAAAACTCAAAAGGAAGTATAAAAAAGATGAGTCTTATATTTGAAAATGAGAGTTATTCAGCTCTGTTTAAGAAACCATCTGTTTCGATAACTGCTGGAGTATTTTTGTCTTTCAGAGATGATAAAAAGGTAAATACTGAAGATGTTGGAATTAGTCAAATTACCAAGATTATTTCATTGGAGACTAATGAAAAAAGCAATTCTGAGCTAAAAGAAAGTAAATTATTACACAGGCAAGTTTATGTAAAAGAGAGTAAGGGAATTAAAAAGGTAAGAAAGTTTGTGGTTTGGAAAACAAATAAAGAAGAAAGTAATGAGTTTCCTGCATTCGTATATCATTATACTGATTATTCACCATCTAGAAAAGATCCTTTGAAAAAGGAAATAAAGGTATCAGATAATTTAATACAGATTGAAGATATTTTAAAGTTGGAATTAGATATTAATGTTAAAAAAGGTTGGAAAAAAATAAATTAAATAAATTATGATAAATGATATTGATAAATTAGAGGAGGATTATATAAATTCATTCAAGTTACAAAATAAATATCTTAAAGAGAGTTTTGACACTTATTTAAATGCAACAGATTTAGAGTGGTGGAAATTTAACAAAGATAGTAAGCAAATTACCATTTCCATTATCAATAGATTAAAGGCATATTATAATCATGGTGAGGGGATTAAAAGTTTGTTAGATAAAAATAAATTAACACCTGCATCTGATTTCTTTGTAGAACAAATATTGTTTTTTGTAAAGATATACTTAAATAAAGTTAATCCAGGCTTGATTGTATGTTCAGAGAGAGGTTGTAAGATAAATAATGGAACAAGAAATACGACTTATTTTCCAGATATTTCAGTATGGAATAATGAAGATGAGTTGGTGGCAATTATAGAATGTAAAACTCAACTCGGAAGAAATAGAAAGGACTGGGCTGATCAGTTTAAGAAAAGAAGAGATATTTTTGCTAAGAATTATCAAAATATAAAGTGGTTTTATTGTGTTATGACTGGTCAGAACTGGAACGGATATGGATTTAAAGAAACTTTAGGTGAAGATTACAATAAATTAAATAAGAATGTAAGTTATTATTGTTTGTTAGATGTAAAAACTCATCCTAGTAAATACAAATCTCATCTTGAAATAGATAATAGGATTGAAGATTTGTTGTTAGAATTAAATGAACTGAAAAAATGTCCAACCGGATTTAAAATGGAGGAGTGAGAGAATTTTCTTTATCAATTTTATTATTAAGGTGGAAAGATTAAATTATAAAATTAAACCTGGGAAGACTTAAATCAAAAATAGAGGATAAAGAAAAATGAAAAACTCAATTAAATATAATTAATGTACTTAACAAAATCTCGTTTTAAGATTGGGATGAGCTGCCCCACTAAATTGTATTATGAATCATCTGATCAATATAAAAATAATGATGCTGGTAATGAATTTATGAAAGCTCTTGCAAAAGGAGGTTTGCAAGTTGGGGAGATGGTTAAGTTATATTACCCAGGAGGAATTGAAATAAATGGAAAAAATAAAGAAGAACAATTAGTACAAACTAATTCTGCTCTTTTACAAGAAAATGTAATTATTTATGAAGCGGCTATTCAAGTGGGTCATAAATTTATTAGAGTTGATGTTCTTGAAAAGATTGGAAATACAATTAAAGTAATTGAAGTGAAATCTGCATCATGTTCTGGCAATGATGAATCACAGTTCATGGGATCAACGGGCTCTCTTAAAAAAAGAGAATACTTGGAAGACATTGCTTTTCAGTATTTGGTATGTTTAGATTTTTTTAAGGATTATAAAGTACTGCCATACTTAATGATGGCAGATAAAACTATAAAATCATCTGTTAATGATCTGTATCAAAAGTTTGTTATTAAAAAAGTAGGTGATAGAGATAAATGTATTGTAGTTGATGGTACCACTTCAGAAGATCTTGGTGATCAAATATTAACAGCAATTAATGTTAAGAAAACTTTGGAATTTTTGTTAAATGATGACTATTATAGTGAACACTCTGATTTTGAAGGAAGAAGTTTTAAAGGTATTATAGATTGGTTTGAGGACTTGTTGTTAGGTTATGAGAAAAATAAACCTCCACATCTTTCGGATCCATTTAAAAAATGTAGAGATTGTGAATATAAGTCAGATTCAATTGATAATAGTGGTTTTCATCAATGTATGATTAAGAAAAATAATTGGGGAATAGCAGATTTTGATAGACCAAAAGTTTGGGAGGTATGGGGTTCTCCCAGATTAAACAAATTTTTAACAGAAGATAGATGGTTTATGGATGAGATTGATTCTTCAGATTTAAATCTCGATGGTGCAAGATTTGCAAGACAAAGTTTACAGATAGAAAACACAAATAGTAAAAATATCAAACCTTATGTTGATGTTGTAGGGTTAAAGGCTGAAATAGATGATTTTGATTGGCCTTTAAATTTAATTGATTTTGAAACTACTGCTCCTGTAATACCTTTCTTTAAGGGGTGTACTCCTTATCAAGGTTTACCTTTTCAGTTTTCTCATCACTTGTTATACAAGGATGGTAGAGTAGAGCATAAAAGTGAGTTTTTAGGAATGGGTCAAGGTACTAATCCATCTTTCAGATTTATTGAAGAATTATACAAATCATTATCTAAAAATGATGGGAGTGTTTTTATGTATTCCCATCATGAAAACACATATCTAAAATATATGATTCAACTTCTTAGGGATGAAAGCCCATTTGATAAAAAGTATACCGAGACTTTAGTGAAGTTTTTGCAGACTTTAACATCTCCAGGAGATATGATCCCTACTTGGGAGGAGGGGAGAAGAAAAATGATTGATATGGCGGACATGGTTCGTTCGTATTATTGGCATCCTGATATGAAAGGCTCCAATTCTATTAAGAAAGTTTTACCTGCTATTATGAATGATAGTCAGTTTATTAAAGACAAGTACTCTAAAGCTATTTACGGAATCAATAATGAAGTAAAAAGTAAAAATTTTCCATCACACATTTGGGTAGAGTTTGATGATAGTGGTAGAGTTATAGACCCCTATGAATCATTGGACACATTAGATCAGTTATTACCAATGAGTATGCAAAAAATGGAACGACTCTATAGCTCAAATAAAGTTGGTGATGGTGGTGCAGCTATGACCGCTTGGGCTTTTATGCAATTTGCTGAAATGCATGAAGAAGAGAGAAGTAATATTGCTCAGGCGTTAAAGCGTTACTGTGAACTTGATACTATGGCTATGGTTATGATAATGGAAGCTTGGAGAGAGATGATAAAAGAATAAATTTTTGTAATATTGAGAATTTAAAATAGATAATAAAATTAAAAGAGCTTGTATGAGTATTTTGGAAGATATAAAACCATTAATTGAACAAATCAAATCTATAACAGACCCTGATTTAGTGAAAAAGTTTATGGAATACAGAATGAATGTCTAAATTACTGTCATGAATTAATAGATAAGAATGAAGGAATTATTTTAAATGAATAAAGGATATGTTATATAATAAAATAACGTCAATTACAGATCAACCAATTCTGGATGTAAAAAGTGATTTATTAGAATCCGAAAAATATGCAAATGCACTGAGTAGTTTTATTTTAGAAAGTGACACCCCTCTTACTATTGGTATGCAAGGAGAGTGGGGGACTGGTAAAACATCTTTAATGTATATGATTAAAGAAAAACTTGATGGATTTGCTGAAGAGGAAAATTATGCGATTGCAACTTCTTGGGTAAATACATGGGAATATTCCATGTTTAAAGGAGTTGATCAAACTACTCCTGCGGTTTTAAGGGGAATGCTAGAAAAGCTAAAAGAATCTTGTGGAGAAAATTGGACCTTAACTGATGATGTAGAAAATAAGATAAAAAAGGTAGGTAGTTTCTTAGGAAATGTTGCTAATCAGATTGTTTCTTCACAAACAGGTGTAGATGTAAAGGATGCTGCTGGCAGAAATTCGGACAACATACTTGCTGATATAGCTGAAATAAAATCAGATATTAAGGATGTGATTTCTGATTTGATTACAGATGAAAAAAATCCTTATAAAAAGGTGGTGTTTTTTATTGATGATTTAGATCGAATTAATCCTGTAGACGCGGTAGAAGTTTTAGAATCTTTAAAAAATATTTTTGATATTCATAATTGTATTTTTATTCTAGCGATTGATTATGATGTAGTTGTAAAAGGATTAGAAGAAAAATTTGGTAAAAAGACAGATGAGAATGAAAGAGAATTTCGTTCTTTCTTTGACAAGATTATTCAAGTACCTTTTTCAATGCCTACTGGAGCGTATAACATTGAGAATTTCTTAGATAAAAAATTAAAAGATTTAGGAATAGTAATTGATGAAGATATTTTACCTAAATATGTAAAAGTAGTAAGTAACACTGTCGGTTTTAATCCAAGGAGTTTGAAAAGATATTTAAACACCTTCTCATTACTAAGAAAAATATCTGAAATTTCGGATGATGGCTCTATTGACAAGAATGATGATTTTGTACTCTTTAATCTTATAGGAATTCAAATTTCTTTCCCAAGAGTATTTCGTTTGTTTAACCAATTCCCCATGTATTTAGATTGGAACGAGGCAGTAGCAGCAAAATTTGAATTAGGTTCAATGTCTGATTTAAAGAAACAGTCTGAGCAATTTAACGAGCAATCTGATGAAGATTGGGAAAGAATATTGTTTGGTATAGCTCAGAAAGATAGTTATTTAAAAGCAAATTGGACGAGAACCGCAATGCTGTTAAATGATTTAAGAAATCATTTTAAGAAAAAAGAAGATCTTTATATTAAAATTGATGGAGCAATGGAGTTTGCCTCAATGACTTCAGTTGATGACCATATAGAAGGAAAAAGTAATAAGAAATTTACTTTTACAGTAAGTAATTTTGAAACTTATGAAGTTTGGGAAGAACAGAGACGAAAAGAAGATGATAAGATTACTTCTGAAATGATTTCAATTCATAAATCTATACATGACTATATTAAATCTGATTTTCCTGAAATCAATATAAAATTCAGAAAACATGGAGCTGCTTTATTTCATATATCTGGTAAAAAAGTTGGGAATCTTAATGTGTTTAGTAGATATGGAGTTACATTTAATCTATTAAGAACAGAAGAAAATGGATATAGATTTCCGAATATTTCTCATGAAGTTAAAAATATGAGAAATGATACGAAGGGATGCGAATATTACACTATTATTAATATTAGTTCCTTAGATGAAGATATAAAGTCTTGCATTAAAACATCGTATGATGTAAGGGATAAAAAACAAACACCGTTAAAAAGGAATCATCCTAATGTAAGCGAAATATTAGGATTAACAGAAATTCCAAAAATGAATTAAAGATGAATAGATTTTCAATTAAATTAGCAGGTGAAGGATACGAGATTGTATCAGGAACTTTAAATGTTGAACAAACTAAGAAATGCACAGAGTATATAAATAAGAATGAATGTGAATGGGATACTGTAATGCAAAATTTAGATTCTATAGTTGCAGAAGGATATCAGTTTTCAGATATATCGGATCTTGGATCTCATCATGGTCCTGACCAATTTCAGACAATTACTGTTTACAACCTAGATACAGGTAATTTAATTGGTGAATATCAATTTTCTGATGAAACCTCAATTGATTGTGAAGTTAAAATCGATATAGATGAAACAGTTGAGTTAGCCCCAGATCCAGAAATAGGAGCTACTCTTGTTTCTTCATTGTCTCAAGAAAAAGCAATGTGGTTTTATTCAGAGTTTCAGTCAAAAGATGAGTTCGATATTAATAAATTAAAAGTTTTTTTAAGAACAATTACATTAATTCTTACTCAGGTAACAATTGTTTCTTCTATTGAATATGATGGAAAAAATGTTCCATTTGATTTAATGGATGCTCGTGGAACAGGGTTTGAGGCTTATGCTTGGGTTAATCAGTAACAGAAATATAGTTTATGAAGGAAAAATTCGAAGATATATTTTCATTCTTAAAAGATGATAGAAAGTATAATAGAGTGATACAAAGGTTAGCAGAAGATGAATTTCTACATAAAATACCAGTAATCAATAATTGAAATTAAATAAAATGGAACAGAAATACTTAGATATTATAAATAATCAAGATTTATGGACCTCAATTCAACTTGCAGAGTCTTTTGCTGTTGAGACCTCATTAGGGGAGAGTAAATTGGATTTATCACAGATAAAAGATGGTATAGTAACTTATGAGGACGAAATATCACAAGAATCGATAGAAAACACTGAGTTTAGTTATTGGGATAGTAATGGGGAAGAAAGAGTTATGAAAATTAATCCATGTTTAGAGACCTCTCGTAATATTTATCAATTATTATTTGAAAGAGTATTGAAAGCAGAAGATTATATTACCATATCTTCATCAATAAAAGAAAATCTTAAAGATAAAGATTGGGCTTTGAATATATGTAAAACTGCACACTCTAGATGTCTTACTATATGGGATTATGATAAGACTATAAAAATGTTCATTGATTTATTATTTCCATCTGTTTTTTGCCAAGAGACCAGAAAATACAGACGTTTTCAAAATATTAATCAAGATCATAAAGATTTACTAAAGATAATGATTTCTGAAGCAAAACAAATTTCTGTTCAAACAATTGATTTCTTGAGAGTAGCAGAATTAGTTGTCCATTATGAACTTGAAGAAATCTTCGCAGATACACTCGATCCAATTCTAGAAAAAGCTTCGGATAAATCAAGATCTGTTAGTGATATGTTAGATATTGCATACTTTTATCTTACATGGATTAAAGAAGAAAAAAAACAAGATGCAAGGAAGCAAGCAGATGTGTACTTTAAAAAAGCAGAGGATTTATCCGTAGATTCTGAAGATTATAAAGCTATAGCAGAGAAACTCTGTGAAGCTTTGGATAGTGCAGAAGAGGAATTAGAAGAATATATTAATCTAAAGTACCGCGATTGGATGAGGCAATTACTAAATATGGCCGCTAAAACTTCCTTTTTGAGTTATGAGAGAGATAATTTAATCTATTTTTCCCAAGATTTATATGGTCTTAATGACCCTGAATTAACTCGAATATTAAAAAAAGAATTTACTAATCATCCAATACTAGTTCATAAGAATAATCTTTTACAATCTACTATAGATAAAATTACTCAGATGGATAGTAGGTATGAAGTACTTACATTATCTGATGAATTATGTGATAATAATCAGAAAGATGAAGCTAGAGAGTTGTTACGTCTTTGTGAGTTATGTTCTTATAGACCTTCAGATTTAATCTCTCTTGCAGATAACATTTCTAATGAGAATTGTCTCTCAGATTCAGAATGGGCTACAGAAGTTTATAAAAAAGCAATAAGTTTTAGTTATTCTACTAGTGACTTATTAGGATTAGCACATAGGATATCTGATGAGTATGGTCCATTTAAGGATAATAAATGGGCAAAAGAAATTCTTGTTAAAGCACTAGATTTATGTGTTACCTTTGATGATTATAATAGATTGTCTAATGATATATATTTAGCATGTGCTGACTCTAAATGGGCTTTGGAAGTGTTAAGTACCAGCGAGAAATACGCTAGAACTAGTTTTGATTTCAAAGAATTGGGAGCTCACTATTCTGGAGGATATAATATGGATTCTGTAGACATGAAAAAAGCTAAAGATTTCTTTAATATAGCTGTAGAGAAGATTCAAGAAAATATTGATTTATACGAGATAACAAGACATGTTTCTCAGGATTTAAAAGATGAGAAATGGGCTAAAGAACTTTGTGAAATGCAATTAGAATCTAATAAGGGTTTTCATAGTTTAGATTCATATGCTCTTGTTAATCTTGCCAATCTAGTAAATGTCAATCTAAATGATAAAGATTTTGCTAAACAAATTTTCACAAAAGCTCTGGAAATATCTAATAATGATAATGACGCAGTAGACTATATATTAGGTGAGATTGAAAATGAATGGGGGTATAATGACCAGGATTTAGCGGCTAAATTTAGAACAAAATATAAAAAATAGAACTTAATGAAATTTTTTATAATTTTCTTGTTACCTATATCCTTGTTTTCTCAAGTAGTTAATGTGGAGGGTAAAAGGCAGTCAGATGAAAATGGTTGGAGTGGAACTATTGAGTTTTCATTTGACTATAATGATTCTGAACAGATTGATTGGGAGTTTAATAACACTTCACATCTTCAATGGGATAATAATACTTGGAGTCTACTTTTATTAAACGAAATAAATCTGGATAGAGCAGGAGAAGTTGATTTTGAAAATGATGGATTTCAACACCTTAGACTTAGTCATCACTTAAATAACAATTTCTCCTTGGAAACATTTACTCAAAATCAGTTTGATCCAGTAAGAAAAATTGAAAATAGAAAGTTATTGGGTTCTGGATTAAGAGTAGGCTTATCTGATGGAAATTTTCTAGGTCTTTCTTCATTTTATGAGATAGAAACTTTAACTGATAATATTATTAATAAGGATATAAGATTAAGTTCATATTTACAACTAGATTTTAAGATTTCTGAAAATATTCAGTGGTTATCTACAACTTATTACCAACCTAATACAAAACAATTTTCAGATTTCAAACTATCTAATGAATCTCAATTAAACTTTAACTTTATAAAAAATCTTGCTTTTACAAATACTATTGAAATAATCTACGATTCTTATCCAGCAAATGGAGTGAAAGAATTTTCATATAGATTGCAGAATGGAGTACAATATAATTTTTAAAACATGAATAAGAAAAAGAATAAAGATAATGAATGGGAGAATGATCCAGAGTGGCAAGACTTTTTTGATCATGTCGACAAACAAGGTCCTTGGGATTCTAAAGATGATAAGATCCATACTATAGGAGGTTTAACTAATGATAAAGAAGGCGGTTTTATGGAGTTTCAAAATAAGATGGATAGTAATGATATGGAAGATGAAATCCAAATAGAAGAAATACACCAAGAAGCAATGAAGATATTATATATAGATATGGATGGAGTAATTGTAGATTTTATCCAATCAGCTAAAAACTCACCTGATTATGAAAAATATATAAATGAATTAGATAGGATTCCTGACATATTTTTAAATGCACCTCCAATGAAACAAGCTGTCAGATCAGTAAATAAAATTATTGACTCTAAAAAATATGATGTTTATATTGCATCGACAGCTCCATGGGGTAATATTGAATCATTATCACATAAACGAATTTGGATAGAAAAGTATTTTGGAGATAAATTAAAGAAAAGATTGATTTTAACTCATAGAAAAGACCTTTTAATTGGAGATTATTTAATAGATGACAGAACAGCTAATGGTGCTGGAAAATTTAAAGGTAAATTAATTCATTTTGATACAGATCAATATCCTGACTGGGCTTCTATACTTAAATACTTATCAATTAATTAAGTTTTTTTATAATTTTACTAAATTAGCAGTAAAAATAAATATTAAAATTTATGGGTTGGATATGTTATGATATATGTTCATCAGATTATGCAGAATTTTCAATTTCAAAAGAGAAAATGATGAAGTTTGAAGAAAAATATAAGGAAATTATAAATATTTTTAAAGGAAAATTATTTACCCTCAATGCTGACGGAACATATGATTTACTTAAAGAGAATATGGAAATTTCTTCTAGAGATATTCGTGATGATAGTGATGGTCCAAATTGGGATAAAGCTTTAGCAATGTTTTTTGGTAATGATTCTGAGGTCGATGAAGTTGGTTTTAGTTTAGGTGTATCGGGTTTCAATGATGAATTTTATGCTGATTTAATGATGTTGTCTGAAGATATGCATTATGTAGAATGGTTTATTACTGTTACTGGAGGATTTGAAGGATACTATGAGGGGAGTTTATCTTTATCACCAAAAGGTTTAGTTGGAAGTTTCGATTTTGAATCAGAAACAGATGATTATTAAGTGTAATCATATTATTTGTATATAATTTTTTGTTATGAAAACCTTTTGGGAATCATATTAGATTTTGTTCTTCAAATAATACATTACTTAGAAAATTAAAGAACATAATTAATAAAACATTAGTTTTGCTAACATAAAAAAGCAAATGAATATTACACAAGATAAATCAAAATATAATTGGGGAATGGTTTTTTTTCTTACTCTTTTTCCTTTATTAGGAATAGTTGGAACTTCATTTTATGTATATTTTAATGGAGTAGTTTGGCAAGAGCCAATCTTATTGCTTTTGTTTTGGTTTATTTCTGGAATGGGAATTACTATGGGATATCATAGATTATTCTCACATAAATCATATCAAACTAATGTTTTTGTAGAATGGGTGTTGATGATATTTGGATCATTAGCTCTAGAAAATACAATATTAAAGTGGTCTTCTGACCATAGAAAACATCACANNAANCCNGANTCAGAAGAGGANCCTTATTCAATANNNAANGGATNTTGGTATGCNCANATTGGATGGGTTGTAGAAAATACAGATGAAGAAAAAAATAAAATTATAGCAGTAAAAGATTTAGAAAAAAANTCTGCAGTAAGATTTCAAAGTAAATATTANCTTNTAATAGCAATNATTGGAGGATTTATAGTTCCNTTTTTAATAGGATTATCTTTTGGAAGACCACTTGGAGCAGTTTTATGGGGNAGTTTTTTAAGAATTACTTTAGTACATCATGCAACNTTCTTCATTAATTCATTATGTCATTTTGTNGGTAAAAAAACATATGACNNAGANTCTACTGCAAGAGATTCTTGGGTGATGTCNTTNTTTACNTTTGGNGAAGGTTATCATAATTACCATCATAANTTCCCTTCTGATTTTAGAAANGGNGTNAGTTGGTTTGCATTTGACCCAAGTAAGTGGTTTATAAATATACTATCTATTATTGGTTTTACTAAAAATTTAAGAAAAACAAAGGAATATTTAATCTTTAANAGTAAGCTAGATTCTCTTCATAAAACNATAAATACAACATTAATTAGTATTGATGAGTCNCATAAAGTTTTTTATGAAGAAAAAATCAGAAAATTAATTAAGTCAGCAAATGAAATTATTAATGANTGGAAAGNATCAGATAAATCTATTNCTGATAANTTAANTTTAAAGAAATATAAATCNGAATTAAAGANGATATATAAAGATNTAAGTATCTTATCTAAAAATCTNAAAAAAGGAAATTTAGTATTTCCAATTAGTTAATTTTAATATAATCCATTAAGAAAATTAAAAAAATGAAAGAAGTAGTTATAGTATCAGCTGTTAGAACTCCAATGGGNAGTTTTGGAGGAAGTTTNTCTNCTGTNTCNGCTACAAAGTTAGGANCNGTNGCAATTAAAGGAGCGATAGATAAANNNGGATTATCTTCAGAAGACATACAAGAAGTATTTATGGGNAATGTTTTACAGGCTAATTTAGGNCAAGCNCCAGCGAGACAANCNGCNATGTTTGCAGGTCTTTCTAAAGATGTTCCGTGCACTACAATTAATAAGGTGTGTTCTTCTGGAATGAAGTCAATAATGATTGCNNCTCAAACTATAAAAGCGGGAGATAATGATATAGTTNTTGCGGGTGGTATGGAAAANATGTCNTCTGTTCCTCATTATTTTGCAAAAGGTAGGTNNGGACAGAAGTTNGGAGATATGAAATTGNTAGATGGTATGGTNAAGGATGGATTAACTGATGTGTANANNAAGGTCCATATGGGNAATTGTGCAGAGATTTGTGCAAAAGAAATGAATATATCNAGANAAGAACAAGATAGTTTTGCAGTTGAATCTTACAATAGGTCAAAAAAANCNTGGNAAGATGGNAANTTTTCTGAAGAAATTGTTCCAGTATTAGTNCCACAAAGAAGAGGTGATGATATAATTATNTNTGAAGATGAAGAGTATAAGAATGTTAAACTNGAAAAGATACCANCNNTACGANCCGTNTTTGATAAAGAAGGCACNATAACTGCTGCAAATGCTTCTACACTTAATGATGGTGCATCAGCAGTGGTNTTAATGAGTGCGNNAAAAGCAAAAGANATGGGTATAACACCACTAGCTAAAATNATTGCNTATGCAGATGCAGCTCATGAANCAGAATGGTTTACAACNGCTCCTGCNAAAGCNGTTCCTATAGCNCTTAANAAAGCAGGATTAGATATTTCTAATGTTGATTATTTTGAATTAAATGAAGCGTTTTCNGTAGTAGGNTTAGCNAATATGAAAATTTTAGGTCTTGANNCTTCAAAAGTAAATGTAAATGGAGGTGNGGTTTCTTTAGGACATCCTTTAGGAAGTTCAGGGNCTAGGATTGTTGTAACACTTTTAAATGTNTTAAAACAAAACAANTCTAAAATTGGAGTAGCGGGTATATGTAATGGAGGTGGAGGAGCTTCNGCAATTGTTATAGAGAGAATTTAGAAATGAAATACGGGATTTCAAATCTTTCTATTNTTCCTGTNAGANNAGANTCNTCAGANGCATCAGAAATGGTGAGTCAGATTCTGTTCGGAGAACAATACAAGATATTGGAAGAAAGAAANANGTTTTCTAGANTAAGAATTTCTCACGACAAATATGAAGGNTGGATTTGCAACAANCAAGTTACTGAAGTAGAAAAAACTGTATACGACAANTTGNTAGACTCCAAAAAACNTTACACAANAGATGTTTTNGATATTATAAAATCTGATTCATTTCAGACAATAGTTATGGGTTCTGTATTNCCAAATCTAAAAGANGGAGAATTTATCTTGAATAATATTTCCTATACCTTTGANGGNGAACACACAAATCTTAAGNAAGANAANTCAATATTANTAGAANATGCAATGATGTATCTGAANACTCCNTATTTGTGGGGTGGAAGAACTCCTTTTGGAATCGATTGTTCTGGTTTTNCTCAAATTGTTTATCGTTTAAATGGAATTNATATNCCTAGAGATGCATNNCAACAAGCNGAAATAGGNACTACNTTNAGTTTTNTAGAAGAAAGCGAAGCAGGAGATTTAGCTTTTTTTGATAANAATGATGGAAAAATNNTTCATGTAGGAATTATTCTAGANAACAATCATATTATACATGCTTCTGGAAAAGTTAGAATTGACAGGATAGATCAGCAAGGAATTTTTAATGTGGAACAAGGAACTCATACCCACAAACTAAGGNTAATAAAGAGTNTTNTTTAGTGTTCTTTTAANATATTATANACAGTATCNCTTTCTACNGCTTTTCTNCCNACAGAATTAATTAATTNAATAATTTCATCTGTATTCATAGTAGGGTTTTGNTCTTCAGCTCCTGCCATAGAATAAATTTTAGTAGTATCATGTATTGTNCCATCAATATCGTTTACACCAAANGCTAAAAGATTTTGAGNAGTTTTTTTACCAATCATAGGCCAGTAGGCTTTTAGATGAGGAAAATTGTCTANNTATATTCTACTGAAGGCAAAAATCTTTAGNTCTGTAATAACGGAAACCTCTTTTATATTGGACATTTGGTTGTTCCCATTTCTGAANTTTAANGGTATAAACGCATTAAATCCNTTAGTTTTATCTTGTAGANTTCTTAATNTACTTAAATGGTCNATAAGAACTTCTGNAGACTCGTAATGTCCATAAAGAACTGTTGCATTAGATGGCATTCCTATAGAGTGAGCAGTTTCATGGATTTCCAACCATTGTTNAGAAGTGCATTTATCTTTACATATTTTATCTCTAANTTCTTTATCAAATATTTCAGCTCCACCTCCNGGTANCGATCCCTGACCNGCCTTTTTTAATATTTGNAANCCTTCTTTGTAAGATACTNTTGCTTTTCTACACATGTATTCCAATTCTACAGCAGTAAATGCTTTTACATGTAAATTTGGTTTTACTTTTTTNACTTCAGTAATTAAAGAAACAAAATAGTCTAATCCCATTTTAGGATGAACCCCTCCAACAATATGTACCTCAGTAATCTCCTGATCTTCATGATCAAGTATTTGTTGTATCATCTCTTCTTGGGTAAATTCCCAAGCTTCTAATTTTTTACTTAATTTTCTCGAGTAAGCACAAAATTTACAGTCAAAAACACAAATGTTGGTAGGTTCAATATGAATATTTTTGTTGAAATATGTTTTATTCCCGTGTTTTCTTTCTCTTATTTCATTTGCTAACAATCCTAATAATGGTAAACTAGCTTCATTAAAAAGAATTAAGGCTTCGTCATCAGAAATCCTCTCTTGATTTTGAATTTTTTCAACTACTGTTAGTAATGAATTAGAAAGATGGTTGGTTAGAAAAGACATGTCGATCATTATTTTGTTAAAATAATTTTTTCAATTCTCTTTCCATTTGCGGTAGATATTTCAATAAAATATACTCCATTTTCAAATAATGATAGATCTAAAGATAATAGAGAATTAGTATTTTGATTTGTTAAAATTATTTCTCCTAAAATATTTCTTACCACAATATTCTCAGATTGAAAGTTAGTTAGATTCTGAATAAGAATCTTTCCTTTTGTAGGGTTGGGATAAATTCTAATTTGGTTATTATCTAAAACATTATCAATACCAACAGCACCTGAACAGTTTACGGAAGCAGGGGAGTTTTTTAAGGAATTTCTATATCCATTCATTGTTCCGTTCATTACAGCTGATTGATCATGAGTAAACATCCAAACATCAGAAGAGTATGCCATAAAATTCTCATCCATATCTAGAACATTGGTGTTAAAACTATTACTATAACTTAAATCATTACAAGTATTATTATTTGTTGAAGCATTAACAGAACCCCAGTAAATATCTTTTGATGCAGGAGTGTCATCTACATATCCTCCCCAGTTATTATCATCATTATCACAACAAATAGGGTTTCCATTATTATCTGCTGACTCACAGAAAGTATGCATTAAACCTAAATAATGTCCAATTTCATGTGTAGTTGTAGATCCGTCATTTCCCCCACCCGATGCAGCTCCTACTGTCCCAAAAAATTGAAAATCAACAACTAATCCGTCTTTCCACATTTGCCATGCAACGCTTCCTGGTAAATATGAATAACCTAAAGTCATACCGCCTGAGGGAGATACAGCTAAATTACATACCCATATATTTAAATATTCTTCAGGGTCCCAACCATCTTTACCTCCTGTATTATTCCTCTTCATATCATTAGCTTCTGTGTCAGGGTCAAATGTAGATTTTGTAGTAGAAGTTCTAGTAACTCCAGTAGTTGGATTTCCATTTTCATCTGTAGCTGCTAAACAAAACTGAATTTGTACATCAGCTGCTAGATTTGAAAAAGTATTTCTTGGTGGATTTGGAAACTCAGGGTTTGTTTTACTAAAATCTTCATTCAAAATTCTAATTGCATCTTCAATTTGTGCATTTGAAATGTTGGTTCCGGAACCAATATTGCTGTGTGTGTTTTTATGAACAATATGCACAGCAATCGGAACAGTAATAACAGTTTTTTCTTTGTTTCTATTTTCATCAACCCATTTATTATTTTTATTTGCAATCTCCTCCATAGCGATAAGATTTCTACTGTCTTCTGTAATAGATTGATTGACTAGAAAAGTAGTGTTACACTTTCTAGTATTTTGAGCAATTGATATTTGAGTTATTATCAACAAAATAATTGTGATAGATCTTTTTAACATTATTAAGGTTTATTTATTATAATTTTATTATTGGTTATCTTATTTTCTTGATTTAAATTTAGAATATAAATTCCATTATGTAATAAAGTTAAATCAATTGAATTACCTTCGACGTCTCCACAGAAAATTAATCTACCTTCCAAATCAAATACTTTTGCAAGTATAGGTAAATCTGTGTTAAGATAATCAGATTTAAAATATATTATTCCACTAGTAGGACTAGGATATATCTTACTTTTGTTAATAATTAAATCTGTATTGTTTAATGCTGAAATACAAAATAATATTGTGTCTGTATAATTAAAATAACTAAGTTGAGTCATTTCTTGATTATTAAGAGTTTTGTTTATAGAAAGAAATCCGTTTCCATAATTACAACAAAAACCATCTCCTTCTGAATCATTTATTACTAATTTATAGCACTGGTCTTCCAAACAGTAATTATATATGTAATGTTGATTATCCTCTAAATTATCTCCATAATCTAATAAGTTATTGTCAGAATCAAATAAATACCAAGTTGTTTCATCAGCATAATTATCGGTTATTAAGTTTATGTTTATAGATGTCCCTCCGGTAGTCTGAAAAAGTTTGTTGTCGTAATTATTAGAACTGTCGATATCAATCTGATTATTTGTAGAAACTATTGAGGTTTTTAATAAATGGTTTGTTCCTCCAATTGCAATTCCATTTAGTAAAACAGTGTCACATTCTTCTTGACTTAAATCTCCGTTCCATAACTGATAATGGTTAGAGGATGAATTTATACTATATTTTATTAACGCGGTATATAATTTTTCGGGAGATTTATTTCTGATTAATATTTTAGGATAAACAGGATTATTACATCCCTCTAATATGCCTATTGGAAAAATGATTTCAATATCAGCATCTGAGGTACTAGAAATTACAGGATTGCACCCTGGTGATCCTATAAGGGAATTTCGAAAGTTACTTATACTGGACCAAACTCTGTTTCTTTGTCCTATTGTAAAGGAGTTCATACATACATCATCTGTGTAATCCATAAAGTTCATAAACATATCTCCATTATTATTACAACTTATACTTGGATGTGTTTTACAACCAAAACTAGCTCCTTGTTGAGTAGGGGTGTCGTTTACATAATCATCACCACAATTATTATCTCCCCACAGATGAAACAAATTAAAATAATGTCCTAACTCATGTGTAGTAGTTCTACCTTTATTGTATGGAGGAGATGCGGTGCCTATTGTTCCGAAATGTTGATAATCTATTACAACTCCATCAGTGAAATCACTACCTCCTCCAGGAAATTGAGCCCATCCTAAAATTCCATCACTAATATTTCCAACCCAGATGTTTAAATATTTTTTTGTATTCCAAGCATCAGATCCTCCTAAATTTGTGTAGTGTATAGAGGTATCATAAAGTTGAAAATCGGAATGATTTGTATTTATTCGAATAATTCCGTTTGTAGGATTTCCATCAGGAGTTTGTTGTGCTAAACAAAATGAAATTTGTATGGATGTAACTATAGAATCAAAATCGTTCGGAACGTTAAATGCATCACTATTAGTCCTATTGAAATCTTCATTCATTACATTTAATTGACTAAGAATCTGATCGTCTGAAATATTCTGAGTTGAATTATTATAAACAACATGGAATACTACAGGAATAATCATACTTTGTTTGTTGTAATTAGATTTGTCCTTAACTATTTTATTTTCTATTTTATCTCTTTCAAGTTTTGTATTTATATTTTTGGATAAATATATATTTAATTTATCTTGACTTACGCAACTTCTTTGTGAGAAAGAATAGTTGATAATTATAACAGAAAATAAAAATGTTAGAAATGACTTCAAGATATTTTTAATTTTTGTTTTACAAAAATACTAAAAAATAAGATTATTCTTGAGAAACATAATCTTCATCTGATAAAGTTTTTAAGAATGCTAATAAATCAGAAAGTTCCTGATTTGTAAGTTGAAGTCCAATCCCAATTTTTTTCATTAAAGGATCTACAGTTGATGTATAATGACCTCCACTATTATAATGTTCCAAAACCTGTTCTAATGTTGCAAATCTACCATCATGCATATAAGGTGCAGAATATTCAATATTTCTCAAACTAGGAGTTTTAAATTTGCCATTATCTGAAGGATTATTTGTAACATATCCAAGTCCATTATCTAAAAATGGTTCAGCAGATTCTATAGCGTTATTATGAAAAAGATTGTCTGTAAAAAGTAAAGTTCCATGACAATGAAAACAATCTCCTCTTTCTGAGTTATAAATAGCATATCCATTTAATTCAGAAGGACTTAAGGAAGTTTCTCCCCTATAAAATTTATCAAATTTACTATTGGAGGAGATTAAACTTCTTTCGAATTGAGCAATAGCTTTTACTACATGTATAGAGTCAATATAATCAATATTAAAAGCTTCTTTAAACAGAATTTGATAATCTTCATTCGCATTCAAAGTGTTTTCTACATTTTTCCAAGTGTTATTCATCTCATTTGGATTTGTTATAGGTTCGAATGCTTGTTCTTCAAGAGTATTTGAACTTCCGTCCCAGTTAAAACTTTGAGACCATCCTGAATTTGTTAATGTAGATGCGTTTCTAAATCCTAAACCTCCATTTATACCAGTACTAAACTGATTGGTGTCACTGAAATTAGCGGATTGAAAATGACAACTAGCACAAGATTGAGTTCCATCTGCACTTAGTAGAGGTTCCTTAAATAATTTCTTTCCTAGAGCTACTCCTTCAACTGTATTAGGATTATCCTCAGGAATAATCATATTAGGAAAACCTTCTGGTTTTAGAATAGTATAGGGAGTTGTAGTATGATATTCGCAAGTTCCATTGTTGATTTCTGCTTCCGGATTGTAGTTGAGAGCAAATTCATCGGTACATCCCTCTTTTTGACATGAAGAGAAAAATATAATCATTAAGAAGAAAAAACAATTTTTCATAGATTAATCCATCATATTTTGTACATT
Source organism: Flavobacteriales bacterium (assembly GCA_002697625.1). GTDB lineage: Bacteria > Bacteroidota > Bacteroidia > Flavobacteriales > BACL11. The sequence goes on along the minus strand of NZWX01000045.1, from coordinate 16,384 downwards.
AAACACATTATTATTTCCATTTTCCTTAAGTTTTTGTTGTAATTCAGCATTTCCCATAATACCATCCGAATCAATAGTGATATTGTTAGGGTCAGAATACCAATTGTTTACATCTATTGATATTCTGATATTATGAGTCGATCCGTTTTCAGTGGAAATAATATTTACAGGAAAAGATTTTGTTATGGAATAATCTGTACCATCTAGACCTCCTGTATGAGTTGTGTAAAAACTGGTTTCATTATCAAATTTTCCTTCCAACTTCATGTAATGATATCCTCCTCCCATAAATTCAGGCCAAAACATTTGATTATGAAAGTGATTTGAATCCAGATATGCATTGCTGATATTTTTTTCAGAGTTAAGACCAAACACAAACTCGATATTTGAATATTTGCCACAGCTAAGAATTTCTGGAAAAAAAAGGTAGTTAGTATTGTTATCATCTGAACTTACAAAATGTACGTCTGACAAATTTTTTAATACAGATCCATTTTCATTTGTTAACCTGATGTCTGTAATTAAATAATACAGATTTAAAACATTGTAAGTTTGCCCCAATAATGTATTAAACCATTCGCTATAGCCAGTTATGCTGTCAAAAACAATTGGAACATTGTTTACGTGATTATAAAATTCTATGTTTACACTATCTGCTATTAATTCTTCGGATTTGGGGCAGGAAGTAAACATCAATAGAGCAGAAAAAAGTAATAATATATTTTTTGATGTCATTTTATGTTTTTATTTGATGCTAATATACGTAAAGTATAGATATAAAATTATTCAGTAATTCATACTTATTCATTCAATTAAACGATAGTGTTTTCAATATATTTTAAGCATCTTTGCTTTTGTATGAGTAAATCAAAAAAATATGTAGATGTTATTTTGCCTCTTCCGGTTGATGGTACTTTTACCTATTCTTTTTCAGAAGATGATCCTGTAGAAATTGGAAAAAGAGTAGTTGTTCAGTTTGGTAGTAGAAAACTATATACCGCAATTGTTTTAGATGTTCACAAAAATGAACCTAAATTGTATAAAGCCAAAGAAATACTTGCTGTGCTAGATGAAAGTAATGTCGTAAATGACATACAAATAAAGTTTTGGAAGTGGATTTCTGAATATTATATGAGTCGGTTAGGAGATGTGATGAATGTTGCACTTCCTTCATCTTTAAAATTAGCTTCTGAAAGTAAAATAATAGTACATCCAAATTTTGACGGAGATATTGATGAACTAAATAATGAAGAGAGCGCTATTATTACTAGTTTAACATTAAAAGAGAATCTGACTATAAATGAAATAATATCAATAGTAGGTAAAACCTCTGTTTTGCCAGTAATTAATGAGATGATACGCAAAGAAGTGGTTCAAATTAAGGAAGAATTGCATAATAGTTTTAAAAAGAAACAACTTCAGTTTATAAATCTTCAAAAAGGAGATATAGAGGATTATTTTGGAAGAGTAAAATCTGCCAGAAAACAGGAAGAGTTACTCCAATACATTGTTCAGTGTACTACTCAGTTTCCCAAAAAGAAATGGAGCGTTACAGAAATACTAAATAAAAGTAAAATAAGTCGGGGGGTGTTAAAAGCATTAGTAGAAAAGGAAATTATTAAAATTGAAGTACAAGAAATTAGTAGATTAATTTCTACAGAAGAAAAGATAGAGGATATAAAGACCTTATCAGAAAAACAAGAAGTAGCTTATAATAAAATACAAGAGTCCTTTCAGGAAAAAGATGTGTGTTTATTGCATGGAGTAACATCTAGTGGTAAAACAGAAATCTATATAAAATTAATACAGGAACAATTAGATAAAGAAAAGCAGGTTTTGTATTTGTTGCCAGAAATAGCTTTAACTACTCAAATTATAAACAGACTTACAAAACATTTTGGAAATAAGGTTGGGGTTTCTCATTCTAGAATGAATAATAATGAAAGAGTAGAGATTTGGAATATGGTTAAAGAAACAAATACATATAAAAAACAATTTCCTATTATGTTAGGCACTCGTTCATCTTTGTTTTTACCCTTTGATAATTTAGGGCTGATTATAGTAGATGAGGAACATGAACCTAGTTTTAAGCAATATCATTCTTCTCCAAGATATCATGCTAGAGACGCTGCTATTTATTTGTCTTATTTACATCAGTCAAAAGTGCTTTTAGGTTCTGCGACTCCTTCTGTGGAGAGTTATTATAATGCTCAGATTAATAAGTTCGGTTTGGTAGAATTAAATTCTCGTTTTGCAGATATTCAATTACCAGAAATACATACGGTAGACATAAAAAAAGCTCATTTGAAAAAACAAATGGAGTATCATTTTTCCCCATTTTTATTGAAGAATATTTCAGAAGCTTTACATAAGAGTAAACAAGTAATTTTGTTTCAGAATAGGAGGGGGTACGCTCCATTGTTAGAATGTAATTTGTGTAGTTGGACTCCTTCTTGTTCTAATTGTGATGTAAGCTTAACATATCATAAGAGTACAAATTCTTTAAGATGTCATTATTGTGGATTTAGTGTAGATAAAAAGTTAAGTTGTAAAAGTTGTGGCCATAATGAAATGATAGATAAAGGTTTTGGTACCGAGCAAATAGAGGAGGAGTTAAAAGTATTGTTTCCTGATGCAAAAACACAAAGAATGGACCATGATACTACTCGTAAGAAACATTCTTATTCTACTATTATTGATGATTTTGAAAGAGGAAATACCGATATACTTATTGGAACACAAATGGTGACTAAAGGACTAGATTTTGACAATGTAGAAGTGGTAGGGATATTACATGCTGATAGCATGCTAAAATTTCCAGATTTTAGAGCTTTAGAAAGAGCTTACCAGTTGATGAGTCAGGTAGCGGGTAGATCTGGTAGAAAAGGGGATAGAGGAAAAGTAATTATACAGAGTTATGACGAAAATCATGAGATTATAAAGCAGGTTAAAAATCATGATTATAAACTAATGTTTAAGAAACAATTAGAGGAACGAAAGATATTTAAGTATCCTCCATATTGTAGAATGATTTCAATAAATATTCAACACAAAAATGAAAGAAAACTAGATTCTTTATCTACACACTTTGTTTCAAGTATGAAGAGAAGTTTTGGAAACAGAGTATTAGGTCCTGAATCTCCAGGTATAAGTAAAATTAGAAGTTATTATCATAAAAATATTCTACTGAAAATAGAGAATGAATCTTCGATAAAAGATGCTAAAAAAATATTGAGTCAGATTATACTTAAATATAGAGATTCAAAAGACTTTAGATCTGCTCGTATTAATATAGATGTTGACCCTTATTGATTTCAATAGAGACTGTAATTTTAATGCGTCATTTGCATTATTTAGAGTGGTTTTTATCATTGTACAAATATTTTCTTTTCTACAGATCCATCAGAATAGTAATAAATTAAAGGAGTATTAGGGATAGCTCTTATGTTCCTACCTTTTAAGTCTGTAATTTTCAGTAGTTTTTTATTATCTGATATAAAATTTGCTGAAGTAGCATTACAATTATTACTAAAATTAGTCCAAGTATCTACAGAAAAAGTATATTCACAATATGCAACATCATCTACATCGATACACATTAAATTTGGGTTGTTAAATGACATAAAATACCATAATCCTGAATTATTTCCATTTCTTAAATTTATTGAGGTAAGGTTATTGTTTCCGCAACTTACTTCAAAAAGTTGGGAGTTGTTTGATAGATTTAATGTGGTTATATTATTATTGTAACAAAATAAATATTTTAAAGCAATGAAACTTTCAATTCCTGTTAAATCAGAGATGTTATCATTATCAATCATGAGTTCTGTTACTGTGTCAATAGCGGAAGTTTCAACAAAACCATCAAAAACAAAGTCATAACCATAGTTTATTAGAGCTTGTTCAAAGTTTATATCCGGTATAGATGTGTACTGACTAAAAGCATAACAAGGAAATAGAAACAGTAGAAATATTTTTTTCATATATAACAGTTTTATTTTGTAAACGAACATTATTAGTTTAGGTTTAACAAAATTAACATTTTTCTGCACATTTTTCTCCATCGAGAGCTGCTGAAATAATACCGCCAGCATATCCTGCTCCTTCTCCACAAGGAAAAAGTCCTTTAATTTGAGGATGTTGAAAGGTGTTTTTATCTCTAGGTATACGAATTGGAGATGAGGTTCTACTTTCGGGAGCATGAACGACAGCTTCATTTGTTAAATATCCTTTCATTTGTCTTCCAAATTCTTTAAATCCTAATTGTAAATTTGTAAGTATAAAAGGAGGTAGTACTTCAGAAAGTTGAACAGAAGTTGTTCCTGGATGATAAGAAGTTTTAGGTATGTTTTCAGATACAATTCCCTTAGTAAAATCTACCAATCTTTGTGCGGGTACTTTCTGAGTTTTACCTGCTATATTCCAAGCCTTTTGTTCTATTTCTTTCTGAAATTGAACTCCTGCTAATGGTCCATATTTATGGTATTTATCAAAGTCAGACTCTTTTAATTCTACTACAATTCCTGAATTAGAACTAGGGTAATCTCTTCTTGAAGGAGACCAACCATTAGTAACAACTTCTCCAGGAGATGTTGCACAAGGCGCAATTATTCCCCCAGGACACATGCAAAATGAGTAGACCCCTCTTCCTTTAACTTGTTTCACTACAGAATATGGAGCAGGCGGTAAAAAATCACCTCTACTTTTACATTTATACTGTATCTGGTCAATTAAATCTTGGTTATGTTCTACCCTTACTCCAATCGCGAACGCTTTTTTCTGTATTTCTATTTTTTTCTGGTACAATAACTCAAATATATCTCTAGCAGAATGTCCAGTAGCAAGTATTACTTTATTAGATTCAAGAGTATCTCCATTTTGTAATTGTACTCCGTCAATCTTATTGTTCTTAATTAATAAATCTACTACTCTGGAATTGAATAAAACTTCTCCACCATATTTTATAATAGTTTCTCTGATATTTTGGATGATTTTGGGAAGTTTATTTGTCCCTATGTGAGGCTGAGCTTCTACTCTAATTTCTGGATTAGCTCCATGCATTACTAATATATCTAAAATTTTATTTACGTCTCCTCGTTTTTTACTTCTAGTATATAGTTTTCCATCGGAATAGGTTCCCGCTCCTCCTTCTCCAAAACAATAATTAGAATCCTTATTTACAATATGATTCTTTGTAATATTTGCCAGATCTTTTCTTCTACTTCTTACGTCTTTCCCTCTTTCTATTATTATGGGTTTTTTTTCTTTTTCTAAAAGCTTTAATGCTGCAAATAATCCGGCAGGTCCTGCTCCTACAATTATTACTTCCTCATCATTTTTCACATTTTTATAAATAGGAAAATTCTTCTCTTTTGCTGAGAATTTTTGATTGATATATACTTCAATCTTCAGGTTTATTTTGATTACCCTTTTTCTTGCGTCAATAGATCGTTTTATAATTTCTATGTGTGTAATTGCAGAAGAATGAATCTTTAACTTTTTAGATACAATTTTTTTTAATTCAAAAATATTTTTTGATTGACTTGGTAATACCTGTAGTTGTATCTCTTTGATCATAACACAAAAGTAAGCTCTTTCTTCTCAAAAATAAGAAAACACGAGTTGTTTTTTGATTACTATTTAAACTAAATTAGCTTTGTATCTTTGTGAAAAATTTTTCAATGAAACAAACTGACTTTTCTTTTCATCATTTTATTGTCAAGGTGATATCAAATAGAAAAATATTCTTTCTGTTTTTCGTATTTGTATTTTTTCATATAAAAGCGCAAGAAATTGTAGTAAAGGATTTTATTGTAGAACAAGGCGATACCATCTTACTTACCGAAATACCTAGTGTGGAAATTCTTTCATTTGTAGATAGTAAGGAACGATTTAAGTATCGAATCCTTAAAAGAAAGGTGTTAAAAGTATATCCGTATGCATTGTATACTAAACAGAAACTTCAGGAGATAGAACAAGATTTGGAAGGCATTTCTAAGAAAAGAAAAAAGAAAAAATACACTAAAGTAGTATCTAAGTTTTTAAAAGAAGAGCTTGGAGAAAAGATGAGAAAACTTACCAGAACAGAAGGAAATATTTTAGTAAAATTAATTTATAGAGAAACTAAAATATCTACTTATAAATTATTAAAACAATACAGAGGAAGCTTAAATGCTATGTTTTGGCAAACTCTAGCTAAGATGTACGACAATAACCTGAAACAAGAATATGACCCTGAGAATATAAGAGAAGATATGTTTATTGAACATATTATTATTCAGGCAAAATTGGAGGGGCAACTATAACAATATCCCCTCAGAAATATTCGATATTTTTAATAATCAGATACTCTACTCTATGATTAATTTACTTTTTGAGATATAGTTATTTGTTTCTATAATTAGTAGGTAAATTCCGTTTTGTAGGTTTTCTTTTTCCACTTCTATTTTATCTATATTTATATTGTGAGTAAAGTCTTTCACCTTTCTCCCTTGTGGGTCGAATAAAGAAACATTCTTTACTGTAGAATTATCTAATAAGTTGATAGTAGTTTTATTAGTAAATGGGTTAGGGTATACTATTAATTTTTCTGTTAGTATATCAGATATACCTGTTGAGATATTATTCACATTTACTGGTTCTGAAACAACAATACATCCATTAGCATCTGTTACAGTTAATATATAATCTCCATTCTGAGAAGGAGTAAATATATCAGTTGTGTTAACACTTACCCCATTTAAGGTCCAGTCATAAGTATATCCAGCAGTACCACCACTAATAGATCCTTCTAATTGTGTTCCAGTATAAATTGACGTAAGAATTAATTGTAGAGGTCCATTAATTGTATACGTTGTTCCTCCAGAAGAACCTTGAACATCTGTTACACTCACATTATAAGTTCCTGCTCCTAAACTATTAGGGTTAACACCAAACCAATTTGTAGTATAAGGGGCAACTCCTCCAGAAATACATAATTGAGCACTTCCTGTAGTATCTCCGAAACAAGCTATATCTGTTGTTACCGTATTTACATTTAAAGCGCCTGGTTCTGTAGCGTCAAAACTTCCTGCCTCAAAGAATACTCCAGAGTCATAAGAATTATCCGTACCATCTGCAATCGCAAGTTTTATATGATATACATTACATGGTATAACAACCGCTTCAGCAGTAAATACATCGGTAAATCCATTAAAAGCAGATGCTAAAGCTAATGTATCGTAATTGTAGTATTGAGAGTTTAAAGTATCGTTAACAGTAGAAATAGTAATAGGTAAAGATGGATTAGAATTAGGTATGACTGCAATATTCATCGCTCCTCCAGGAAAGCTTGGAGGTGAGGAGTATGGTCCTGTTATTCCAGGGCCTGAAATAAGGAATGCGAATACATCATTAAAAGAAGAGTTTACGAAATCTAAATATTCTTCTGAAGCGAATACATAATTAAATGTTACTGTATCTGCAGAAGGAACAAAATCAAATTCTAAAATAGCGGCATCTTCAGTAGAAGAAACTGTAAAAGTTTGACCAATTAAACCAGGTACAGAGTTTGCAATAGTTAATAAATCCGGATCTCCATTCCCCATTAAACTAGCTGTTAAGTGGTATCCTTGGACTATTGGTGTAGAATCAATAATATTTGTAAAGGTGCTATCCCAAATATAATTCCACCAAATTGTATCAGATCCAATGTTCCCTACAGAGTCTACACTTCCTGAAGAAAGAATAAACCCTTCTGTAAACCCTATAGCTCCAGTTGGATCTGTAAAATATCCAATTTGGGAAGAGTCTCCAGTATAGGAGTGATTTGTAGTGGTTACACCATTTCCAATTAATACATTATCAATCAAGTAGGATGGATGGTTTTGTGCAGAGTTTGTTCCTATTTGTACTTGAGAGAACACATTTATACTAAGAATACTAAAAATAAATAAGTAGATTTTTTTCATGTTTCTCTCGTTTTAATTTACCCACAAAAATAGATATAATTTTTAACTTCAAAAAAAATATAAAATACAAAGTCTTCCTCAATCAGTTATAGGTCAAGCTTATTTAGTGTTTCATCAGAGGCTATATTTGGTAAAGTTACCTTAAGATTAGGTTCCATTTCCATGGCTCTTTTAATAGCAAATTTTGCTTCTTTGTTTCTAGCCCAACTTCTTCTACTTATTCCATTGTTTACATCCCAAAACAGCATGGATTTTAATCGTCTTTCAGAATCTTTAGTTCCGTCCAGCATCATGCCAAAACCTCCATTTATAACTTCACCCCAACCAACTCCACCACCATTATGTATGGAAACCCAAGTAGCTCCTCTAAAACTATCTCCTATAACATTATGTATTGCCATGTCGGCTGTAAACTGAGATCCGTCGTAAATGTTTGAAGTTTCTCTATAAGGAGAATCTGTGCCACTTACATCATGATGATCTCTACCTAAAATAACTGGAGCAGAAATTTCTCCTGTTGCAATAGCAGTATTAAATGCTTCCGCTATCTTCATTCTTCCTTCTGCATCTGCATATAATATTCGGGATTGTGAACCTACCACCATTTTGTTTTCTCCTGCGGATTTTATCCAGTTGATGTTATCGCTCATTTGTAGCTGAATTTCCACTGGAGATTTTTTCATAATTTTTTCTAAAACTTCAGATGCTATCTTATCTGTTATTTCTAAATCTGTAGGGCTATTAGAAGAACAAACCCAACGGAAAGGACCAAAACCATAATCGAAACACATAGGTCCCATAATATCCTGTACATAAGAAGGATATTTAAACTCTCCTTTATCGTTTAGGATGTTCGCGCCTGCACGGCTTGCTTCTAATAAAAAGGCATTTCCATAATCAAAGAAGTACATTCCTCTTTCGCTTAAAGTATTAATCGCGTTAGTATGTCTTACAAGAGTTTTCTGAACTTCTTTTTTGAATTGCTTCGGATTGTTAACCATCATATTATTTGAGTCCTCAAAACTCATCCCTACAGGATAATAACCTCCTGCCCATGGGTTGTGTAAAGAAGTTTGATCGGAACCAAGTTCTACTTTTACCTTTCTTTCCACTATTTTTTCCCATAAGTCCACAATATTTCCATTATATGCAATAGAAACTGCTTCTTTATTTTCCTTAGCTTGTAGAGCTCTATCTATAAGATTATCCAAATCTTTATAGACTTCATCTACCCAGCCTTGCTCGTGTCTTTTGTTGGTTGCTTCCGGATTTACTTCTGCTACTATACAGACTCCTTTTGCAATAACTCCTGCTTTTGGCTGAGCTCCACTCATTCCTCCTAACCCTGCTGTAACAAATATTTTTCCACTCATATCTTTTGCAGTAGGGTCAATCTTTCTAGAGGCATTTAAAACGGTAATAGTAGTTCCGTGTACAATACCCTGCGGACCTATATACATAAAACTTCCTGCAGTCATTTGTCCAAATTGGCTAACTCCTAAAGCATTAAATTTTTCCCAATCATCGGGTTTGGAGTAATTTGGTATCATCATACCATTGGTTACTACAACTCTTGGAGCGTCTTTATGAGAAGGGAATAAACCCATAGGATGTCCAGAATATAAAACTAAGGTTTGTTCATTTGTCATTTGAGCTAGATATTGCATGCAGAGTAGATATTGAGCCCAATTTTGGAATACAGCACCATTTCCTCCATATGTTATGAGTTCGTGAGGATGTTGTGCAATAGCATAGTCTAAGTTATTAGACAGCATCATCATGATTCCGGCAGCTTGTTTGCTTTTATGAGGAAACTCCTCAAGAGGACGAGATTTTATTTCATAATTTGGTCTGTACCTGTACATGTAAATTCTACCGTATTCTTTTAACTCTTCCGCAAATTCTACCGCAAGTTCGGAATGTAGATTTTCTGGAAAATATCGTAAGGCATTTTTTATAGCAAGTTTCTTTTCCTCTTTTGTAAGTATATCTTTTCTCTTTGGAGCATGGCTCACAGACATATCATATTCTTTTTTTGGAGGAAGTGTTGATGGTATTCCTCTCAGGATAGATTCTTTAATATCTGTCATCACTTTTCTTTTTATCTTCTTTTTTGTAGGGGCAATGTCTACAATTACTTTGGCAACAATATCCTCTTTTTAAATGATACTTTTCTGTAAAAACAACATATCCCTCTTTGGAGTAGTAATATTCGTCTTTATCTAATTGGTCTATTTTCGAGAATCCTTTCATTTTTTTGCAAATTTACGATATTTGCATTAATGTATATCAAAACACAGGAAATATCACACCCTCTTCTAGAAGAGAATGAAATACGATTATTTATCAAACGTATAGACTTGATCGATTATTTTGTGTCGGGTAATAAATACTATAAACTAAAATATAATTTACTAGAAGCAGAAAAACAAAAAGTCAGTACTATTTTAACCTTTGGAGGTGCTTTTTCCAATCATATAGCGGCAACGGCATTTGCTGCAAAACAAAAAGGATATAAGAGTATAGGGATTATTAGGGGGGAAGATACCATTCCCTTAAACGATACTTTAAGTTTTGCAAAGGAACATGGTATGGAACTCAATTATATAAGTAGAGAAGAATACCGACAAAAATATACAGATACTTTTATTACAAACTTACAACAGAAGTTGGGCAATTTTCATATAATACCAGAAGGAGGTACAAACAAATTTGCTGTAAAGGGTACCTCCGAAATCTTAGATGAGAATGATACACAAAATTATATTTGTACCGCAATTGGTACAGGAGGAACAATTTCCGGAATTATTAATTCTAGTTCTGATAATCAGAAAGTGTTAGGATTTCCGGCACTAAAAGGATCTGAAGACTTAGAAAAGGGTATAAGAAGTTGGAGCAACAAACAAAATTGGAAATTAATAACAGATTACCATTTTGGTGGATACGCCAAAATATCAGAAGAATTAATCCAATTTATAATGGATTTTTACCACAAACAAAATATTCCTTTAGATGCTGTCTATACCGGTAAAATGATGTTTGGAATATTCGATTTAATTCAATCTGATTTTTTTCCAAAAGGAAGTAGTATTTTGGCAATACATACAGGAGGATTACAAGGAAATAAAGGGATGAATACAAGATTTAATCTAAATCTGCCTCATAATCTCTAAAGGACTTTCTGTTTTCCAAGTGCAAACATAAAATCTTGATAATTTGTTTATAAGATTGATTTGTAAATGTATAAAATATATGATTAATGTATAATTTAGTAGTATGAAAAATTTCGGTATAATTTTATTTTTATGTTTTAATTATTTTAGTTTTTCTCAGAGCAAAACAGAACTATATATTGAAAAATATTTCTACTTAGCTGTTCAAGAGATGAAAGAATTCAAAATCCCAGCATCTATCACATTATCCCAAGGAATATTAGAAAGTGGAAATGGAGAAAGTAGATTGGCTACTGAAGGAAAAAATCATTTTGGAATTAAATGTCATGGATGGGAAGGAGAGGAGATTTATGCTGATGATGATGAACTAAATGAATGTTTCCGAAAGTATAAAAAAGTAGAAGATTCTTACAGAGATCATTCTTTGTTTTTATCTAAAAGAGGAAGGTACTCCTTTTTATTTGAGTTAGATATAACTGATTATAAAGCTTGGGCAAAAGGATTGAAAAAAGCAGGTTATGCTACTTCTCCAACTTATGCAGAAAAATTAATTAGTTTAATCGAAAGATATAATTTACAAAAGTTTGATGTAGACATCAACCCGATTGGAGATAAACAATTTTTTCTATCTCATAATTATGGTTTTCCATTTTTTTACGGTTTAGGATTAACTTACATAAAAGAGGGTAAATATCTGATTTCAACAGATGTAAACTCTTCTTTTTTTTTTAGTTCTACATCTTTAGCTGTCGGCATTCATTTGTGGGATAATTTGTATACAAAACTTTCTGTAAATGGAATTTATCATGGATTTACAGAAGATAATATTTATAAGTTTAATTATGGGGTTCATCCCCAACTAAACTATTTGTTAGATACAAAAAACAAAAAGATATTAATAAATACAGGTGTTATATATTCTTTTGAAAAAATAAAAGATTATAGTTTTATACCTAGTTTTAGTTTAACTTATTTGATAAATTAATAATAAAACTTTTGCATATAAAAGTAATCTCCTTCTGATGGTTGTTTTTTATCTAGATAGATATTTACAGCAGTATTCCAATTTAATTTATCTCCAGTATTTTTTAGAATAAGGTATATATGATCAGATTTTACTTTGTTATAATCATATCCATTAATTTCAAGTTTTTCTTTTAGCTTCACGGTAGCCTGTCTAAAGGATTCTCCCTGACTTAGGTAGTATGTGATTTCTCCTAGATTATTAGCTTGCTGATTGTTTTGTGTTTCTTCTACAATCTGATCTATAATGTCTTTTTCATTAGTTATACTTTCAACTTGTGTACTGTCTATTGTTGTTTTTCCAATACTATCTTCTGTTTTATTAAAATTAAAAATATTAAAGTTAGCAATGACTCCATTTTGTTCTCCTCTAAGCTGATAGCTAAGTATTTTGATAGAGGTATCTGATTTTTGTGTAATGTCGGAATAGTAATTTAAACTATATTCGGAGTGTTGTTTGTTTTTGTATTGTATAAAAGTAAGATTTTCTGAAAAGTGTTTTTTGGAGTTTAGTAAGTTGTATAAACTGGAGGTGTCTGAACTAAAAATGCAGAATTCCCCCAATGTTTTATAGTAATTTATTTTGTTTGTAAATAACGGACCTGCAAGAAAGGAGTTCAGATTGTTAATCTTTAATTTATTGTAGGATTTTACAGAGTTACTATCTTTTAATAGATGTAGTAAGCTTATAATGTTATAGGGTTCATCAGATTTTATGTAAAAATAATTTGAGGAGTCAGAAGTGAAAAAACCTACTTGATTTATATAGCTTGCAAGTTCTGAAACACTAAAATTGTAATTTGTTGTTAATGATGTATTTATAGAATCCCAACTATTGAAAATGTCGTTGTTTTTCAGAAATGTTTTGTAATTGTTTAAGCTGTTTTTATTGTAGGATAAACTTAAAAATGTATGTGTGTTGTAGTCTATTATTTCATCAATACTTATCGGGTGTGTAGCTTGGTTTTTTAGGATGTTAGTAATGTTTGTAGTGTCAGAATATGAAATGTAGGAGTTTTGTATTAAAGAGTCGAATAATATACAGGTATCCTTATTTATAAATTTTAAAATTAAATCAGAATTATCTTCTGTTTCTACATAATTATTATTTTTTTCTGTTTCGGATTTTAATCCCGAATAAATCCAGTAGAAAATTGCGAAAATACAGAGGATTCCAATAAAACTATTTTTAAGTACTTTGTTCATAATCATATTAAATTAACAAAACAAAATTATTAAAATAGTTTCAGCTGATTTGGTAGTAACTGGAAACTTTTCCTATGGTATTTGTTAGCACCAAATTTTTGTATTGCTCTTCTGTGTTTTTTAGTAGGATATCCTTGGTTGTTTTCCCAATCGTATTGAGGATATTCTTTAGATAGATTTTTCATTATTTTATCTCGTGCAGTTTTTGCAAGTACAGATGCGGCAGCTATACTTGTGTATTTGGTATCCCCTTTAACAATACACTTATGTTCTACTTTTTTATAGGGGTTAAATTTGTTTCCATCAATTAGTAGAAGTTCAATTTTTTCATTTATTTTATCAATAGCTCGGTGCATGGCTAAAAAAGACGCATTCAGTATGTTTATTTTGTCAATTTCTTGTGGAGAAACGAACCCGATTCCAAAGTTTATTGATTCCTTTTTAATAATGATTTCTAGTTCCTCTCTCTTTTTTTTACTAAGTTGTTTGGAGTCGTTTAATATGGGGTTATGAAAATCTTCTGGAAGTAAAACTGCAGCTGCTACTACCGGTCCTGCTAGACATCCTCTTCCGGCTTCATCACAGCCAACTTCTATTTGATTAGAAAACTTAAGAGATAACATATTTAGGGTTTAAATAGTCCTTTGTTTTCTTTTTTGGTTTTTACTTCTGTTCTAGCATCAACATCTAGTTTTAACAACCATTTTCCATTTTTGTAATGATAACAATCGTACGATCCGTCAGGAACATAAAATGCTTTAAATCCTTTTTGTTGTTCTTTAAGGGGTACTAGATGATCAAATACAATTCTGTTTTTTGTGTCATCATAATTTACCGAAACAGAAGTCCTGGAGTTGTATTCTATAACTACTCTACTAGTTGTTTCTTTCGCATTTATAAATATATTTTTTCCAAACCAAGCCGTATCTTCTTTTATCTCCAAAATATCGATTATTTTTTTTGTGCTTTTAGGATTATTCCCATCCCATCCGAGTAGTGTATAGTGTTTGTTCTCTTTCTTTTTTTGGCTGATAATTTTGTAGTATAATGCGCCGTACCAGTTGTTGTTATTTAGTATTTTATCTGAGAAATTAGGGTGAAAATCATCATTATCTGTTAGTTGAATAATAGTATTGGTTTTAGGCTTGGGTATTACTATATATCCGAAATACTGATAGCTTCCATTATCTTTTCTGAGTATCCAGTTAAATATTCTAAAGCTTTTGTCGTTAGGTTGTAGTATGCTAATCGTTTTTAAGGAATCGAATGGAAATGAGTAGGAGTTGTTGTATTTAAGTACTGCTAAAAGTTCAGAAATAAAACCTTTATTAGCTTCTTGTCTTACTTTTTCATTTTCTCCATTCATTATAGTATATGCTATAGTAGAAAGAGTATCTTCATATTCCTGTAATACCTTGTTAGAAACTTCTTGAGAAAAGATATTATGTGAAATACAAAGCAGGAGAATAAAGAGTCCTTTTTTCATATAAGCAAATATAGTAATTAGTTCTTTTTATCTACATGAATCCCAAATAGCATCTTTTGGGGGAGTAGCTTGTATAATTGTTTTTTCCTTTTTTATAGGGTGTATAAATTCTAATTTTTGTGCTAATAAATGAATAGAACCATCTTTGTTGGATCGTTTTGCTCCATATTTTAAATCTCCCTTAATAACACATCCAATATCAGAAAGTTGTACTCTAATTTGATGGTGTCTTCCTGTTTTTGGCTTTATTTCCAGATGGTAATAATTCTTCATTTTACTTAGTAGTTTGTATCTCAAAACTGCATGTTTTCCTCCTTTACCTTTTGTTGTATAAGATTTGTTCTGCTTCTGATTTTTTTGTAAATAACTCTCTAAAATTCCTATCTCATCGGGAGGACAATTTTCTACTACAGCCCAATAGGTTTTTTGCACCTCTTTTTTACGGAATTGTTCGTTCATTCTACTCAGAGCTTTAGAGGTTCTGGCAAATAATACAACACCTGAAGTAGGCCTATCTAACCTATGAATAGTTCCTAAGAAAACCTCTCCAGTTTTGTTGTATTTTTTTTTGATGTAGGCTTTTATAAAATCAGAAAGGGGAGTGTCTCCTGTTTTATCTCCTTGTACAATATCTCCAGATTTTTTATTTACTGCAATAAGGTGGTTGTCCTCATACAATACCTCTAACATTAGTATTGTTCCTTTTCGTTAGGGAAGTCCTTAGATTTCACATCCGAAACATATTTTTTTACAGCTCCTGTAATATCTTCATACAGATTTAAATACCTTCTTAAAAACCTAGGGTTGAATTCGTGTGTCATACCAATCATATCGTGCAAAACTAATACTTGACCATCAACATCTACTCCTGCTCCAATCCCAATAATAGGAATAGAAACACTTGCTGCTACTTTTTTTGCAAGTTTTGCTGGTACTTTCTCCAATACAATAGCAAAACAACCTGTTTTCTCTAATAATTGTGCGTCTGTAATTAATTTCTCTGCTTCTTCTTCCTGCTTAGCGCGTACGGTATAGGTACCAAACTTATAAATAGATTGTGGAGTAAGGCCTAAATGACCCATCACAGGAATTCCTGCTGTTAATATTCTTTGTATAGAGTCAATAATTTCCGACCCACCTTCAAGTTTTACAGAATGTCCTCCTGTTTCTTTCATAATCCTAACTGCATTGGAAAGAGCTTCCTTTGAATTTCCTTGGTATGAACCAAATGGCATATCTACTACTACCAAACATCGATTTACGGCTCTTACTACAGAGGCCGCATGGTAGATCATTTCGTTTAAAGTAATAGGAAGTGTAGTTTCATGACCAGCCATTACATTAGATGCGGAATCACCAACTAAAATAACATCTATTCCTGCTCCGTCTACTATCTTAGCTAAAGTATAGTCGTATGCAGTAAGCATGGAAATTTTTTCTCCATTATTCTTCATTTCTAGAAGAGTGTTAGTAGTTATCTTTTTATAATCCTTTTTTACTAACGACATTCTAATTGTTATTTAGTTTGACCACAAAACAGTCCTTAT
>NZWX01000044.1 GCA_002697625.1 Flavobacteriales bacterium | reverse complement strand
TCCTGCCCGGGTGGTGGAATTGGTAGACACGTTGGACTTAAAATCCAATGGACATTATGTCCGTACGGGTTCAAGTCCCGTCCCGGGTACTCAAACCGTAGAATATTATTCTACGGTTTTTTTATTTTATCACAAACTAAAAACAACCAGTCCAATAATATAAAATTCATTAATCAAACACTACATTAAAGGTTAGTTCCTTATCATTTCTTAGTACTTTTACTACAGTTGAATCCCCTGATGTAAAATTGCTCAATGCTTTCATATAAGTCATTATATCTGTAACATCAGTTTCTCCCATTTTAATAACTATATCACCTTTAAAAATACCCGCTTTCCATGCAGTTTTATCCTTACTTACACCATCAATTCTTAATCCTCCTTCATCAGATAAATAGTCAGGCATAATACCAAGGGTTACTGTAAAGTTGGGAGAGTCTGATGATTCAGATGCTGTTTCCTTATAGTCAAATTCTATAATTTTTGTTGAATTTTTCACAATCTCAACGACATATAAATAAATATCATGCATTCCCTCATAATTAATCTTATCATAATCATCCGTCGGTTTATGATAGTCCTTATGCTGACCTGTAAAAAAGTGTAATACAGGAATTTCTTGATTATAAAAAGATGTATGATCTGAAGCTCCAAAACCAGATTCTGTAGTTCTTAAATCAAAATCATATAGATTACTTTCTTCTATTATTTCCTTCCATTGACTGCTTGTCCCCACCCCATTTACAAGCAAAGTTTTATTATCATTTAATCTCCCAACCATATCGAAATTCAACATGAATCTAACCCTCTTTAAATCAATTGTTGGATTCTTTGTGTAAAAAGAAGAACCATAAAGACCTACCTCTTCTCCTGAAAAAGCTATAAATAAATAATTATAATTTTTGTTTTGAATTAATGTTGGTATCAAATGAAGCATAATAGTAACCCCACTCGCATTATCATCCGCCCCATTATGAATTTGATCTTTTTTTTCAGATAACGACCCTGTATGACCATAGCCTAAATGGTCATAATGAGCTCCTATTACAATAGTTTGTATTGCATCATTATCATAAAATCCTACAATATTATTTCCTGAAATTGTTGTCACTTTAATATTTGAATGAGGATTTTCTCGTAATTTAGCATCAAATTTTTGCAAGAAAGTATTATTATCTCCATATGGGATTAAATTCTGTTCAATAAATTTTGAAATTATATAGTTAGCAGCTAGTTTTTCTCCATTAGTTCCTGTAAACCTTCCTTCTAATTCATCTGAAGCCAAATACTTAACATCATTCTTCATTTCCTGCAACACATCTAAATCTTGACTAAAGATTAAAAAATGAGACAATAAAAATAAGGAGGTAATTATTTTTTTCATTCTTCTGTTTGTTTATTTAATTGTTAAATTATATTTGCCAACAAAAATATGAAACATAAATTTAGTAATCTCTCTCTTATTTTATTATTATTAAATCTTCATTCCTTATCAGCACAGGATAATAATCTATTATACCAAAAAGAAAAACACTTTAAAAATATTAAACAATTGACATTTAGTGGAGAGAATGCGGAAGCATACTGGAGTTTTGACGATTCTAAATTAATCTTCCAAGCAACAAATGAAAAATGGGGAGAAGATTGTGATCAAATTTATATCATTGATACTAATGATTATAATTTAAAGGACTCGACTCCAAAAATGGTAAGTTTGGGAATGGGAAGGACAACATGTTCTTATTTCTTGCCTGGGGACACAACGATTCTCTATGCCTCTACTCATTTAAAAAATGCTAAATGTCCTCATCTTCCTGAAAGACGAATAAATGGAAAATATGTTTGGCCAATTTACGATTCATACGATATCTTTATTGCTGATCTGGAAGGGAATATAGTGAATCAGATTACAACAGAACACGGATATGATGCTGAAGCAACAGTCTCACCATTAGGTGACAAAATTGTATTTACATCTATTAGAAGTGGAGATTTAGAACTTTATACATGCAATATTGATGGTTCTAATGTAAAACAGGTTACAAATCAACTGGGATATGATGGAGGAGCGTTCTTCTCTAATGATGGTAAAAGGTTAGTGTTTAGATCTTCTAGACCGAAAACAAAATCAGAAATACAAGAATACAAAGACTTATTAAATAAGGGGCTTGTCCAGCCAACAAAAATGGAACTATATACATGTAATATTGATGGATCAAATCTAAAACAAATTACAGATTTAGGAAAAGCGAACTGGTCTCCATTTTACCATCCAAGTGATGGAAAAATAATCTTTACGTCAAATCATGAAACTAAGATTGGATTTCCGTTTAATCTTTATATGATAGATACAAATGGTGAAAATTTAGAGCAAATTTCCTTTGACAAAACATTTGATTCATTCCCAGTTTTTTCTAATGATGGTAGAAAAATTGTGTTTTCCTCAAACAGAAATAATGGAGGAACTAGAGAAACAAATATTTTTATTGCTGACTGGATAGAATAAAACCAACTCACTGAAAATATAGTGAAAATTAAAATAGTACCTGTAAGTTATAGGAGATAGAACTTTTACTTTTTGAATTTCCTGTTCCGTTAGAGTATAAAAAAAGTCAATAAATTTCTTTATCCTTTTTTTAATAGATTATTAAAATTTAAAAATACTAAAAATTATGGGATTCATTTTCTTTTTTCGTAATCTAATATTAATAAATAATACATAAACACACCAAAACCATACAGTATAGCTGTAATATAAAATATATAAGCATAAGGTAAACCTTCTGATTTTAAGAATCTAAATATCTGAGAACTAAAAAACCAACTACCACTCCATATTGCAGCTATAATAGCACTTAACATTTCTTGATTTTTCTTTCCTACATAATTCATAGTAAGTTCAGAAGTCATAGGAGCAGCCATATTCATTAAAGGAGTACGAACCCAAAAACATAAAACTGCTACAGGAAATGCCCACCAAAAATGTGCAAAAAACTCTGTAGTAGCCAGAGCNACTAAAGCNAAAACAGCTAAAGTTTGNGTGAAAGTTATNCCTTTTCTAAATCCTAANTTATTTTTAATNTTAGGAACCATTAANGNTAAAACNGCAACAAGAANACTAGCAACNCCACCAATAACAGCAAANTCTGAAGCATCAATTTGGAAGTTNTGNAAAAAGAATANATTAATAAAAGGAATAGTTAAACCAGCTCCAACNGCAATAATTANAGTAGGAATAATAGCTCTNAATAANAAATACCAATCATAAGANNTCCAATGNAATCCTTTNTTAATAGGGACNACAACATCTACCTTCATTTTTAATAAAAAATAAANNCCAAAAAANCCNAGGAAAGAGATAAATAATAANATNATTCCTTCATCCATTTCTTTCANNATNTGTGCAAATCCAAAAATAATTATTCCACTTAAAATAGTNCCAAAACTATGAGTTGCATAATTTAAAGATATAGCATGTGACTGATTATGAATANCTGTNTTTCTCATTATATAAGGCAATGAACTTACTTGAAACAAAGTAAAAACAATCCCCCATAAAATAAATAAAAGAGGTAAAAATTGATACCAATAATTTTGTACTGCTACTATNAAGAAAATAGCTACNAAAGGAACTCCTAAACTACCCAGAANAAAAAAGGGTTTTAATNGCTTCCCTTTAATATAAAAACCTAAAGGAAATGCTAATAACATAACAGCCAAAAATCGATAAGAAATAAAATTAGCTATNTCAGGATCAGAAAAACCCNGCTTTGATAAATAAATATTTAAAATNAAAAAGAANGNAGATCCAATCAATTGTATAAAAAACTCGGCCTTTATCATCAAAAGGATATGTTTCTCTAGATTTAAATACGATNTAATNATTTTTTTCAAGATAGGATNANNGANATTAGAGNTAATGAATTTTATTGTAAAATGCAAAAAACATATAATCTCTTGCCTATTTATTTGTTAAATGTATATTTATCTTATGATAAAAATATTTCCGAAATCTTGATGNTTCCATCCATCTAGTTNCTTATAATTNACTTCATAAATATAAGTTCCCNTCAATAAAGGGTTTCCTGTTTCCTGGTAAGTACCATCCCAACCATTATTACAATCTAAATCTGTAATAGAATTTGTAGAATANACTANATTAGAAAATCTATCATANACANTAAAGNTAAAAGTTTCAANTCTAATTCCATTATANGAAATACAAAANTTATCATTNATTTGGTCNTTATCNGGANTAAAAGAATTTGGTATNTACATCCAATATTCATCCTTTATNNTNATNTTTCTATAAGTTGTATCCTTACAATTATTTTCATCAGATACAATTAAAGAAACAGTATATATAGATGCAGTCGATTCGAANGTATGTTCNACAAGTTGGGAATATTCATATGCAGAATTATCTCCAAAGTTCCATTCCCAAGAAACAATGTTTCCATATGAATCATCTATAAACTCTGAAGTTGGATTTAAAACACTAAGAGTATCCGAAGANGTAAGNTGAAAATCTGCTTCTGGNGNNGGNAANANAGTAACCCATGCTTGTCCACTAACACCNCCAACTTCATTTGCATCAGAAAAANTTACTAACTCATAACTTCCTTCCAATTTAGTTTCTATTACATAAGGGTTTAAGNTNGTTGTAAACGGACCTTTNTTTTCTCCATTATATTTATAAACAAATGTAAAAGGAGCTACTCCACTAAATGAAATNCTTACATTCGCATCTTNTTCTTCATTATCACAAATACTATCATTTCCACTAATGAAAGCTTCAATAGTTGGTAATTCATAAATATGAAGTACTACAGTATCATGATGATTTACGTAAAAGGAATCTGTAGGATTAGTTGNAAGTGGCATCATAATTACAGAATCTGTTTCCCAATANCTAAATCCATATAATGGATCTAACTGAGGAACAACTGAAACNGTATCTCCTATTGTATAATTTANAGNTGTNGGAAACACNTTTATATTTACNCCATTTACATCNATTGATGTTGTAGTCCCTACNGGTTCTACCATATATACAATATCTCTTGTTGGNGTNGGAGGAATAAATACGGCTCGAACGGTTACATCACCTTGTAATTCNAATGCCAAAGTATCAACAATAGGATCATAAATATATGTTCCTGCTGGTAAAANTTCCCAATACTGAAAAGTTCCACTTTTCACTTCAAATGGAAGTACTANTCCTCCAAANCTGCTATAAACTTGTGGTGTATTAGTTTCATTAATTATATTATCATCACTCATTTCNACCTCCCCAANTCCTACAATNTCTACTGTNACATCATATGGTCCGGATAAACTCTGGATAACATGGNANAAAACCATTGTTCATTATACTACATCTNGCNANAATNAAATCTCTCATATCNTGNACATTAGATTGCCATTCATTATAAGTACCACCCCAAGTNGCAATCTGTCGTGGCATTTCAGGATCAATGACTCCAATCATNCTNTCTAATATTGTTATCATATAATCACATGATAAACTAGTTGTAGCTAAATCCTGCCATCTATTTATATAGTCNTTAAANAAATCATCATTGGTAATCATTTCATTCCATATTGGAATATGNCCTTGACCTCCAGGGTCATTTAAACTACTAGGATCACAAGGNTCTGCATTTACTGACATAGTAGGAACNCCAGTATAATTCGTNCCATGANCAAAAGTATTATCCATNTCCCANAATGTATATCTCCATTTCCTTTTATCACCAGTTGGATCCATTCCTCTCCACCAACCAGTATTATAATTTAACCAATCTCCACATACAACATAAGAGTTTAACAAGAAATAGTCGATTAAACTTCCGGTATTATATTGACTTTTTGCAAGATTATAATTCGCTGGAACTACCATTGGGTTATTATCAACAAAGTCAACAAAATTATCCCAATCTGGCTGCGCATTGGGAGCTCCATATTCAGTCCATGTTCCTCCCCATGTTTTTAAATATTGAATATTATTTTTGTCCTGATCGTAATAATAATCAGTAAAATCATGGTCGTCTGTCTTTTCTCTCATTTCATATACACCCCAATAAACACCATCTAAATATACTATACATGAGCTAGTTGATCTCTCATCTAATCTTAAATCTGCTAATTGAGATAAATGATTAATATAAGCATCTCGAATATGAGCACCACTACTACCAAAAGAAAAAGGATAATTATCATTTGCAGCAGCCTTTACAATAACACGTTGAAATTTATCTCTATCTTTTGTCATGAATACTTTATCTTTCAGGGCATAATTATATCCAAACTGATCTCTCATAATATAATCAAACCCTCTTTGATCATAAGCCCATGAATCATTTCCATGTTTATTAAACTCTCCCATTCCTTTATCCAACATAATTCCATCCTTATCAAACCACTCTATAGTTCCTTCAGGTTCTAAAGAAGTAGACCCCCATCCACCGTCAAGAAGATCTAATACTTGATCTCCAGAAATAGATAAAATTGGAATCGTATGAGTATCATCAACAAAAAACGTGTTATATTCGATAAAAGAAGCGGGGATATTAGTAACTGAACTATAAGACACCGCTTTCAGTACAGTTGTTTGAGTAAATGTTAATGGTACAGTATATGTATTTGAAGTATTATCTGGCCTAGTCCCATCTGTGGTATAATATATAGTGATGTTGGGATCAGGAGAGGTAATTGCCACTTGAACAGAACCTGTATAATATCCTGAAGGCATAGAAAATACCGGTGTTGTGGCGTATTCTAAAAATGCGTTTGAATTTGAACTATTCGGTGTTGGGTTTGGAAAAACAGCCCAAGTAGCAGATCCATCTGTTTCTCTTCCTCTAGAATCAGTTTTTAAATTTGGTAATACTGTAATAGAGTCTATTAAAATTTGTGTAGGATTTAGAAGCATCAATACTTCATTTCCTTTTGTTTGAGTAATCTTAAAATTGGTGTGTGCATTTCCTCCTGCAACCTCATCTCTTCCTGAACAGAAAATAACAGCTACTCCATTTGCTGGAATCATAAAAGAAGAAGAAATTTGCCATTTTGTAGGATTTGATACCTTGTCAGTAAGGAAATAACCATTTAAATCTATTGGAACAGCGCTTGAGTTATAAATCTCAAGCCAATCCTCGTACTCTCCGTAATTGTCCTGATAACTATCATAATTCGCTGCAGAATACTCATTTATAAACAATTGAGCAGTTGAAACATGAACAAGTAATACTGATATAAAAAGAATAATTTTTCTCATGACTGCAAACATAGTAAAAAATACTCTTTTTTTAAAAAGAAGACAAGAAAGTCCTTATAATTCAGGATTTTATAAAGAAAAAGATAAACATGCTAATTATACGTCTTACTTTTCTAATTTTGCAAAAAATAATTTTACAATTATAATGTCAGAACAATTATTTGACGATTTACATATATTTCACTCCCTAGCGAATGAATTAATTACGGATTTTAACGAAAAGGGGATATCTAGTAAAATAAATTCTAAGGATTTATTACAAAAATTTAACCTTTCTTTAAACAATGAAGGATTAGAAGACAAAGAACTTAAAGAGTTGTTAAAAGACTTAATCCTGCACACTCCAAAGACTTCTGGGAAGTTATTTTTCAATCAGTTATTTGGCGGATTAAACAGCAAAGCTGTATTAGGTGATTTGTTAGCAGTACTACTAAATAATAGTATGGCAACCTATAAAATAGCTGGACCAATGGTAGAGGTGGAAAAGGAGATTCTAAGAAAAATATCTCAACTCATATCATATCCTGATAGTTCTGGAGGAACTCTTCCTACTGGAGGAAGTATGAGTAATTTTATGGCGCTTATAATTTCTAGAGACAAGAAATGTTCCAAGAGCAGAATCAGTGGTAATACACAAAATTTAATTTGTTACACCTCTGAAAACTCTCATTATTCAATAGGAAAAAACGCTTCCTTTTCAGGAATAGGAAGAGAGAATGTTAGATATATAAAAACAAATGAAAAAGGAGAAATGATTCCTGATTTATTACGTACTGAGATTGAAAAAGATAAAGAAAAAGCATTTATTCCTTTTTTTGTGAACGCTACTTTAGGAACAACTGTCATGGGTGCTATAGATCCTATATATGACATTTCTAAAATCTGTAAACAACATGATCTATGGCTACATATTGATGGGTGTTATTCAGGTTCAGTTATTTTTTCTAAAAAGTATAAACACTTTGTAAAAGGAATTGAACATTCTGACTCTTTTTGTTTTAATCCACACAAAACATTGGGTACTCCTTTGTCAACTTCTATTTTTCTTGTGAAAAACCAGAAAGATTTACATGATTCATTCAGCAATAAAGCAGAATATTTATACCAAACAGATGATGATGAATATAATTTAGGACAAACATCTTTTGAGTGTGGGAGAAGGAATAATGCTTTAAAATTCTGGACACTTTGGAAATCTGTAGGAACCAATGGAATTGCAAAAATGGTTGATCAAAATTATCATTTAGCAAATGTGGCTAGAGATTATATAACAAACAAT
This sequence comes from Flavobacteriales bacterium, assembly GCA_002697625.1. Classification (GTDB taxonomy): domain Bacteria; phylum Bacteroidota; class Bacteroidia; order Flavobacteriales; family BACL11. The sequence continues at coordinate 53,529 of NZWX01000044.1, read as the reverse complement.
AAAGATTATACTCTTTATAGTTTTGAAGACAGTCTCTCAGTTTGTTTTAATTATAAAAATTATGACCCAAAAATCATCTGCACAGAATTGTACAACCATAACAAGTTAATGATAGGATACGGAAAACATAAAGGCAATGAGTTTATTAGGTTAGTAAGTATTAACCGGGAAAATTCAGAAGAAAACATTTTAAATGTATTTAAAGTTATAGAAACATTTTGTAAAAATAATTTATAGTATATTTAGCGAATGATACAAAAAGATTTTATTATTGTATTAGCGTGGCCTGAGGGAATGGTAACAGCATCTGGAGCCTGGTATGATAAATTTTTATCAAAAAAAGGAAAATATAGAGTAGGTCATTCTGCATTAATACTTGTAAATTCAGAAACAAAGAAACTTCATTATATGGATTTTGGTAGGTATCACACCCCATTTGGATTTGGTAGAGTTAGAGATGCAGAAACAGATCCTGATGTAGGAATTCCATTTTTAACAGAAATAAAAGATGGAGAAATTCAAAATATAGAAAAAATTTTAAAAGAGTCTGTTAACAAAAAAGCAAATCATGGTGAAGGAGCATTATATGCTTCTGTATTAAATAATGTAAATTTTAATTCTGCTTTTAAATACGCAAAACAACTACAAGAAAGAGAAAAGGTTAAATATGGTCCATTTATTGTAAACGGAACAAACTGTTCTAGATTTGTAGCCACTACTATTAGAAAATCTAATCCTGGATTTATAAAAAAGTTGCGATTAAAATTTCAATTTTGCATCAGTCCTTCTCCTAAACGAAATATCAGTATTTGTAACAGAAACTATTATGTTATGGAAGGTGCAGATTGTAAGAAAATAAACAGAAATATGATTGAAGGATATTTTAAAAGTATAGAAAGAAGATAATGGAAAAACCAAAAAATATATCTGTGAATGCACAATTGTTAACAGGTGTAGGAGCAAGTTCTTGGTTTGAGATAGGGAAAGAAGAATCGTTATATAGAATAAAAAGATATTCAGAAGAGGGAGACCTTGAATGTTCTAGATTGTTTAGTGTAAATTCTGAGGAATTTAATATTAATAAAGACTATCAATTTACTTATATATCAAATTGTAAACAATGTAAGATAATTCAGAATAACAAGATTTTCATATTTAAGACAAACGATTATGAATATTAAAATATATGGAGCAGATTGGTGCTCCGATTGTGTTCAAGCAAAAAATTTCTTAGATTCAAAAGGAAAGAAATACGAGTACATAATAATAACGGACAATCAGGAAGCTCTTGACTTAGTAGAAAAGATTAATCATGGAAAGAGAGTTATTCCAACTATTATTATAGATAAAAAAAGTTATACAAATCCAGGAATTAATGGATTAATGAAAATAATAGAGTAATTAACTGTAATTTCGCAGTTCTAAAAAGACATAATGAGTGAGTTGATAAAACATGAATGTGGTGTCGCAATGCTACGATTATTAAAACCTTTAGAGTTTTACCAAGAAAAATATGGATCGACTTTATGGGGATTAAATAAGATGTATTTATTGATGGAGAAACAACACAATAGAGGGCAAGATGGTGTTGGACTGGCAAATATAAAATTAGATGTAGAAACGGGCAAAAGATATATAAGTAGAAAAAGATCTGTAGCTACAAACCCTATACAGGATGTTTTTAAACAAGTAAATAGAAGATTTGTTGAACTAGAACAAAAAAACCCTACAAAACTTAAAGACCCGGAATGGATGAAAGAAAATTTACCATTTACTGGGGAGTTGTTCTTAGGACATTTAAGATACGGAACTTTTGGAGAAAATACAATAGAACAATGTCACCCTTTTTTAAGACAAAGCAATTGGAAGACTAGGAATTTAGTCTTAGCAGGAAACTTTAACATGACTAATGTTGATGAATTGTTCCAGCAATTGGTAGATTTAGGACAACATCCAAAACAAAAAACGGACACTGTAACAATCCTGGAGAAAATTGGACATTTCTTGGATGAAGCTAATGATGATATCTACTATAAAAATAAGGAGAGGTTTAGTAAAAAGGAGATTACAAAAATAATTGGTAAAGAGATAGATATACAAGAAATTTTGATTCAATCTGCAAAATATTGGGACGGAGGATATGTAATGTGTGGACTATTTGGACATGGAGATGCGTTTGCTTTAAGAGACCCAAATGCAATTCGTCCCGCATATTATTATAAAGATGATGAAGTGTGTGTAGTTGCATCTGAAAGACCTGTAATACAAACAGCATTTAATTGCAAGTCTGATAAAATTCATGAAATTAAAAGAGGACATGCTCTTATTATAAAAAAAGATGGATCAGTTCAAGAGAAACAAGTTAGAGAACCATTAGTGAGAAAGGCTTGTTCTTTTGAAAGAATATACTTCTCTAGAGGAAATGACAAAGATATTTATAACGAAAGATTAGAACTAGGTAAAAGAATTTTTCCTAAAGTATTAAAGTCAATTGAAAATGATGTAAAAAACACTGTATTTTCATATATACCAAATACAGCTGAGGTTTCTTATTTCGGATTACTAAAAGGATGTCATAAATACCTAAATGAGGTAAAAACAAGGAAAATTCAAGCATTGGGAGAAAGTCCAAACCACAAGGAAATTGAAAAGATCTTAAAGATTTCACCAAGAGCAGAAAAAATTGCTATTAAAGATGCAAAACTTAGAACTTTCATTACATCAGATGATAGTAGAGATGATTTAGTATCTCATGTATATGATGTTACATACGGAACAGTAAAAACAACAGATAATTTAGTTATGATTGATGATAGTATTGTAAGAGGAACAACTTTAAAACAATCTATTATCAGAATATTAGACAGATTAGAACCAAAAAAGATAGTTGTTGTTTCTTCTGCTCCACAAATTAGATATCCGGATTGTTATGGAATTGACATGGCAAAAATGGGTGATTTTATTGCTTTTAATGCAGCAGTTGAATTATTGAAAGACACCAATCAAAAACAAATACTAAAAGATATTTATGAGAGGTGTAAGAAACAAAATAATCTACCAAAAGAAGAAATGGTAAATTATGTACAAGAAATTTACAAACCATTTACCGCAGATGAAATTTCTAAAAAGATTTCTGAATTACTAACCCCACAAGAAACTAAAGCAGAAGTAGAAATTATATATCAATCTATTTCTGATTTACATGCTGCTTGCCCTCATCATCAAGGAGACTGGTACTTTACAGGAGACTACCCTACTCCGGGTGGAACTAAAGTTGTAAATACTGCATTTATTAATTATATAGAAGGTAATAATAAAAGAGCCTACTAAAACCATTTATTTTGCATAGATGATATGTTTCGAATCATCGTTTTAATTTATTGTAAATATTATAAACTTACTAAGTGGATGTTTATAGAAAATCTGTAATTTATATTACTTTAGTTCAGTAGTATACACATTGCCTTGCCACCAAAAGAATTGTGTTTTACTTGATCCATATTGTTTTACTGCCATATCAAACGCATCTCCAAAAGAATTCATATNAAANACTGGAATATCAGTNCCAATATACTCTTTCATTTNNAATTCCTCATTAGNATTTNGGTCTTNCAAAGATGTCTCGACCTCTAAAGACTCNATTTCNTGATTAGACATNANCTCTGNATGTTTTGGAGCAAAAGTCATNTCATCNATTAAATGNGTNGCTCCAGCAAACTTATCTATGATAAATAATATATATCNAATATCAACAGAAATNGTTCTTTGTATTGCATTCTCAAAAGCAATATCACCACTCATTGCTTCCCAGTTTCCATCAAATGCAGTACCTACAATCTCTCCCCAAGCATTTATAACTGGNGANCCTGAATTACCACCTGTTATATCATTATTAGAAATAAAATTGATTCTTAAGTTTCCNTCTNTATCTNCATACTNNCCATAGTCACCAAGATGATANAACTCCTTCAATTTNTCAGGAACAATAAACTCATCATTAGTAGGGTCTTCTTTCTCCATAATCCCTTCAATTGTTGTATAATAGTCATAATGAGCTCCATTTCCTGGAGAGTAATCTCCAACATTACCATATGTAACTCTCATTGTAGAGTTTGCATTTGGATAATAGTTATCATCCGGATTCATTTCTCTTAATCCAGCAATAAATAATCTGTTTCCTTCTTCTAATTTAGCTCTTACAGATAATCTTTTAGNATAATGATTCTCTATATAATAATCATAAATAGACATCATTGTAGTGTAAGCAGGATCTCTTTCCAACTTCATTGTAGATGGTCTATCTAAAAATGCCATAAATTTTTCTTTAGAAGAGAATATAGATCTGCTGAATACATTTTTCGCATAATAATCAAAATCTAAAGCCTTAAATCCGAATAATTGTTGTTCTATTCTTTTAAACACTTTCGGATGCTGATTTTTTGGAACATTATAGTAATACATCTCTAACATTGAAGCAAACAACTCTTCATCAATTGTAGCATTATAATTCTTGTAGAATTCCTTTGCTTCTTTTCTTACTTCTTTTAATAGCTTTCTTTTTTCTTTTTCATCTGTAGGAATATTTGCTAATTTTCTATTCATCATAAAAGAAAAATACATAATCTCAGCCCCCTGGAAAACTGCTTCATTCAAGTAAGTTCTGGCAATATTTATTTTTCGGTTCTGCTCATAAGCTTCTTTAATCATATTTAAGACATTTCCATACTTCTCATATCTCTCTTCATCTCCAGAATTTACCCAATCCGTAAAATTATTCTCAATTTCTACTTTCTTGTCATATACCTTCATTCTCTTTAGTCCTTTAGACTGTCCGATAAAGTATTTCCAATAGTTAGAAGTTTGAGCGTGTTTAGCAGCATACTGAATTTTAGTCTTCTTACTAGCATCCATTCCTGCCTTCATAATTGCCAACTTTTCATCTCTAATCTGCACAATTGTAGGATTAGTTTGATCCAAGGCCTCTTGTATTCCGTAAGACGTTAAAAATCTATCCGTACTTCCTGGAAAACCAAAAATCATAGTATAATCTCCATTATCTACACCATCTAACTGAATAGGCAAGTGGTGTTTTGGTGTATAAGGAATATTTTCTTCTGAGTACTCTGCAGGACTCCCGTCAGGAGCACAATATACTCTAAACAAAGCAAAATCACCTGTATGTCTTGGCCACATCCAGTTATCAGTATCCCCACCGAATTTACCTATTGAAGAAGGAGGAGCTCCTACTAATCTTACATCATTATAAGTAATGTATTTCATTAAATAAAACTCATTTCCACCAAAGAAAGATTTTACTCTTGCATTATAATCTGTTCCTTCAGTTGCTTCTTTAGATATCGTATTAAAAATACCTCTAAGCTTCATATTTCTTTCAGACTCTGAAACATCTCCTAATTCTTCTATAACCCTGTCCGTTACGCTCTCAATACTTACTAAGAAAGAAACAAATAAACCTTCATTCGGAAGTTCTTCATCTCTACTCATGGCCCAAAAACCATCTTTTAAGTAATCGTTTCTTACAGTTGAATGTTCTTGAATTTGACTATATCCACAATGGTGGTTAGTTAAGAGTAATCCCTCTGAAGAAATCATTTCTCCTGTACAAAATCCTCCTAAAGATACAATTGCATCTTTTAAAGAAGAATTATTTACATCATACAAATCCTGTGCTGTNAGCTGTAATCCACATTCTTGCATGTCCTCTTCATTCATAGATTGAAGTAATTGAGGTAGCCACATACCTTCATCAGCTTTTACTGACATAATAGAAAGTGAAAAAAGCAATACTACTGAAAATATTTTCTTTGTCATATTTTTGTTTTTTAGTTCTGCAAATTTAATGCAATTCTAACTTTAAACATAAAAAAACAAGTCATTGTTTGCAGAAATTTATGTTAGCAACATAATTTAAAGTAACTAATCCTTTACATCTAGNGAGGAACGCAATCCGTTTCCTAAAAGCATAAAAGCTAACACAGACAACATAATTGCAATTCCGGGAATAATAGCTAAATATGCTTTATTCATAATAATGTAATTATAATGATCCTTAATCATACCTCCCCAAGATGGAATTGGAGGTTGAGCTCCTAATCCTAAGAAGCTTAGTCCTGCTTCTATCAAGATAGCAGCCGCAAAGTTCGCTGCCGAAATAACTATAATGGGAGCAACAACATTTGGTAGTATATGTTTAAATATTATTCTAAAAGGAGAAAAAGCTAATACCTTACCGGCTTCTACATATTGTCTGTTTCGTTGAGATATAAACTCTCCACGAACTACTCTTGCAACCTCTACCCACATTGTAAGGCCAACAGCAATAAATACCTGCCAGAATCCCTTCCCTAATGCTAAGGTAATTGCAATCACCATTAACAAAGTAGGGATAGACCAAACCACATTTACAAACCACATTATTATATCATCAATCCAACCTCCATAATAACCAGAAAAAGCACCCAATAATATACCNATACATAAAGAAATAAGAACTGAAATAAATCCAATAGAAATNGAAATTCTAGTTCCATAGATAACTCTACTANATAAATCTCTNCCAAANTTATCTGTACCAAAATAATAAGTAGTTTCTTCTATATTATAATCTTGATCACATTCAAAATACTCTGAAGAAGAAAGNGAATAAAAACTAATTCCACCTTTATTCTCNATAACATTATTCGTTAAAACTTCTTNNCCTTCAAAAGTAACTNNTGAAATTGTAGTNAGTGGAGGNAGTGTTGCAAGATCAAGATTCATNTTGCTTGCATATTCCGTTTTATCTATCATAAAAACNTATGGAATTATAGATATTAAAGTTAAAAAAAGAATNAAGANAAAAGANNAAAAAGCNATCTTGTCCTTTTTAAATTTATTCCAAGCAATTNTATTTAATGATTCNGATTTCATATTTTTCTTCCTTTCCATTNTACNGGAATAAGTAATGACAAAGGTACAATAACAACTGTAATAATAGAATTTATNAATACAAATGGAAAAAGATATATTAANAAATCTCTNCTACTNAAAAANTTTAATGAATNAAATAAAAAACAGAAATCTGTTANAANCTTAANNAGATAAATACTAATGCAAAAAANAAANATTGTATTAACTTGAGANAGGNNAANAAGTAAACACAAAGCAATTATTGAACAAANCAACAANAAACAATTNACAAAATAAACCAATAAAGAAATTAAAATAGTATCTCTATCCGANACTTNTTTNGAAGAAGAAATCCATCTNATNTTCTGAGAGAAATAGGAGANGATATTTTTACATTTTAATGTTGTAACAACCGCNTCTTNTTCTTTTNCAAAAAATATGGAATCCTTAAANTTTTTTTTAAAATAGTGNAAGAGAGAGATGTCATCTGTAGCAAACCNTTCCAACTCATCATCTGGAATCTCTAGATACTCTTTTCTTTTAAAGGCAATATTCGCTCCATTACATAATNTAGGACTTTTTTTATTAATTGCTGANCCTGCACTANTAACNAAAGAAAGTAATTCTAACTCTTGATATTTTGAAAATAATGATTCGCTTTTAGAATAAACAACTGGAGCAGAAATAAATTTACATTCTTGAATTGTAAAATAATCTAGAATAGTTTGTNTCCAGTTATTTCTCATTCTACAATCTGCATCTGTACATAAAATCACTTNACCTTTAGCAGCTTTTACTCCTTNTCTGATTGCGGANTTCTTACCAAAGTGNTTNTCTTTAAGGTTTATTATTTTAAGAAAACTACAATCTTCTTTNTCANANTGTAGNTTCTGAAGNGTATTATCGTTAGAATGATCGTTTACAATAATCAATTCTATTCTGTTTTTAGATATACTCTGATTTTTAATACATTGAATNATTTCTGATATATTTTCTTCTTCATTTCTACANGCTATNANAANAGAAATAAAGTCTGATGTATTCTCCTTTTCAGGNAATNTCTCTTTTCTCCAAGANANAGAATANANGAAAAATAATCTAATNTAGAGAAAAAGAAGAAGTACCCCNAAAATCATATGNNCGAGTTGTTAANACAAANTTAATCAAAAATTCAAAAGAAATACAAAGTATGAAAATCATTTAGTATNTTTGAANGTATATTGTGGAAAAAGAGAGAATTATATTAGGTATAGACCCAGGAACAACTATNATGGGATATGGNGTTGTACGAATNNNNGGNAAGAANATGGAGATGATTCAAATGGGAGTTATNCATTTAGAGAAGTTAANTGGACATGCATTAAAACTCAAGCNTATCTTTGAAAGAACCNTTCAACTTGTNGAAGAATACAAACCAGATGAAGTCTCATTAGAAGCTCCTTTCTTTGGAAAGAATGTTCAGTCTATGTTAAAGTTNGGNAGAGCNCAAGGTGTAGCNATGGCAGCNGCACTCTATAAAAATGTTCCNATTTTTGAATATACTCCAAANAAAATTAAAAAATCTATTACAGGNAATGGAAATGCATCAAAAGTACAGGTNGCTTCTATGTTACAGTCNTTATTTAGTATAAAAGAAATGCCAAAACATTTAGATGCTACAGATGGANTAGCTGCAGCTGTTTGTCATTATTTTCAAAGAAATCCAGAATCTGGAGGNAAAAGTTATTCTTCTTGGTCTTCTTTTATTAAAGANNATCCTGATAAATTAGCTTAATNCNANATTTATTTTTTGTGCNATNTCTNTCATTTTTTCTGNAGAAAAGTTCTTTTTCTCTCTTTCAAAATTAATATCGGAAACTCCATTAATTGGAACTAAGTGAATATGTGCATGTGGAACTTCTAAACCGATAACTGCAACNCCTATTCNNTCACAAATTAAAACTTTATCCATTGCTTTTGCAACCCTCTGNGNGAACTTCCANAANCCTATATANTCTTCTGATTCTAAATCAAAAATGTANTCGGTTTCATTNTTAGGTATCACTAAAACATGTCCATAAGCNAAGGGAAACGCATCTAAAAANGCNAAATAGTTTTCNTCTTCANCTACNTTATAANAAGGTATTTCNTTATTNACTATTTTAGAGAAAATACTTGACATTTATGCAGNTTCAATTTTTANAATTTCAAATTTTATTATTCCATTAGGNACTTGAATTTCTGCAATTTCCCCNACCTTCTTTCCTANCAATCCTNTACCAATAGGNGATGAAANAGATATCTTTTTTGCTTTCAAATCTGCTTCTGCTTCNGGNACAATTGAGTATGTCATTTCCATTGAATTTGCANTGTTTTTAATAGTAACCTTNGTTAAAAGTCTGACAGAAGAAATNTCTAATTTAGANGTATCCACAACTCTTGCATTACTATANANCNCTTCAAGCTTATTAATTCTATCTTCAAGATGNCCCTGAGCTTCTTTTGCAGCATCATACTCAGCATTTTCAGACAAATCTCCTTTATCCCTNGCTTCAGCAATTTGCTGAATTACTTTNGGNCTNTCAACACTTTTAAGTTGATCTAATTCTTCTTTTANTTTTTGTAATCCTTCTTCTGTAAAATATTGTATATCNCTCATTTTGTNTCTTTTTAATATNTTANTAAACTACAAAAAGGAAGTATTACCTTCCTTTTTTGCTACATATGTACNTTTTTATTTNTTATAANTCTATTCTNCAACCAATAGCATGGGAACCTTTAAAAGGNTNNGTATCCGTATAAGAATAATCCACTCCAAAAGTAGANCCATTACCCATAGGNAATTCTANAGTAAATCCTAATGTAGGNCCTGTTAAAGCNGTAGATGTAGTTTCNATATTTCCTATTCCTTCTTCATAAACATACCCNCCTCTTGCCATAAAATAATCATTGTAAGAATATTCTGCNCCAATTCNGTATTGGTCTTTTTGAAAAGAGTTAGATGTAAANGCTCCNGCACAAGTAACTCTATGGTCTAATATTAATANATCNTAAGACATNCCAATNTTAAATAAAGCNGGTAAATCAAANTATGAAGATCTTTGTTCCACCGTCATTTNATAATCNTCNTCNCTNCNNANACATTACCTCTAAANGAAAGTCCATCTCCNGNAAATGACATTCTTGGNCCCCAGTTNTTAAAAGATATTCCAAACTTTAATTGATCTTGTTCTCCTGTTCTGTACTGNATACCCGCATCTAATGCTACTCCATTAGCACTGACATNTGNAATCTGTTCTGAAATCATTCTTAGTGTNAATCCNCCCTGAATACTATTAGANAACAAGTGNGCATAAGANGCTCCAATATTCATAAATNTNGGNGAANATGTTCCNATNCCACCATCNGGCATATNTACAGTTGTAATCTCAATATCNCCAAAGTNCATTGACATTACTCCNAATCCCATCACNCCAGATTCTCCTACNCTTTGAGAAAATCCNAAAGTACTAATACTACTAACCGATTCATCTGCATTAAACANNTCGTTTCCNTATTGTANCCAGGAAGTCTGNGAGAAAATTAATTCTGTTTTTTCNNTTGANGCAAGNCCTGCAANATTNGNNTATTGACCTTCNANACCNGAAACACATGCAACGTTNGCAGCTCCCCATCCTGAAGATCTNCCCCATGGNTTNATTAATAATTCAGAAGCTCCTGCAGAACCAGATCTNATTGCTTGTTCTTGAGCTATTCCTTCTTTNATAGGAAGTAATATAACTGCANTTATTACAGCTATCTTTAAACAATGAGTTATTTTTTTCATATTTAAAATTTTCATTTTTTCTTTTTATTAGAATGTATCTAAATCAACAGGACGTAAGACTCCAAACCATTTCAATATCTTTTCACCAACACCAGTAGCGTCAATATGAATAATATATAATCCACTTGCTATAGGAATTCCATGGTCATTCTTTAAATCCCAATCCACAGAAGTTAAGTCGTCCGATTTTTTGATAGTTCTTATCAATGTTCCACTTACTGTATAGATTCTTATCTTAGACTCCTTAGGAAGATTTGTTATTTTTATTCTATTATCTAACTGACTTGTTTCGTATTCAGAATATCCGTAATATGGATTTGGAACCACATTAATTAACTCTAATGCAGATTTCGCATGATCGTTCGCATCCGTTGTTGCCATTAAATCAGAAGTATTAAACTCGTATACTGGATCAAAGTTATTTATTGGTATATCTGCAATAAGTCTTGCTTTTGAGTTACCTGACCAAGATGTAGTTGTTGCAACAAAAGACTCTCCTACCTGATAATCATTTCCTGCATGAGTTGCTTTTTTACCACCATATATTTTAGGGTATGTAAGTTGTAGTTTAGCATTATGTTTTTGCATGTTCTTATCAGCAACATAATATGTATTTCCTATGACTAAATCGTCAGAAGTATTTAAAATTTGAGAAGGTTCTACATTTACAAAAGGATTGTATGAAGATTCCACTCTTAATTTAACAGTAGCCTTATTGTTACCATCTTTACCATGTATTTTCGATCCAACTCCTGGAGCTAATAAAGGAGCTCCAACCCAGGTAGCGTGTTGGAATACTTTAGCGATATTTCCTGTAAATGAGTTAGATGTAGAATCTTGTAAAAGATTATAAATCCAAGCTCCTTGATCATAAGAAGGACATAAATCAGAAGACAAATAATCATCCTCTGCTAATACAGAAGCATCTCCTCCTATTACATATATAAAGTGTTTTCCACCTAGCAAATAACTACCTCCGGAAAACTCTCCACTATTAGTTGAATAAAATGGAAATTCTTCAGTAACTATATTAGATGTAGGATTCCATTTCATATCTCTACCATTCTCTCCTGCTACCCATGAATCTTCAGAAAAAATAATATTTAATCTTTCTCCTGTCTCAATATCAATAGCGTAACCCGGGAACCAACCCATACCATATGTTCCTGAATTATCTGGATCTCCTTCTTTATTTACTGAAGGCGCACTTCTTAATCCAAATTTTAATTGACCGCCTTCTGCAAGATTTCTATCGTCAGACGCCTCAACAACAGCACATCTAGTCCAATCTTGCTGATTTGAAGTAAATACTATATCCACAGAATTTAAAGTTTTTGCTGATGAATAAGGAAATGAAGAATAATACGACTGAGCAGGGCCACTATTAAAATGAGATGCAAATCTGTATGGAGCCCATGTACCTCCAGAAATTTCTAGACCTCCAAAAACAGTAGCCGTTTGAGGTACCACAGACTCATAAATTCCGAGAGGATCTTCCCCCTCAGTAACCCAATAATCACTTAAATTATCATCATCTTCATCTTCAAACGATCCCGAACGAATCCAATTTAAACCATAGAGAAATGGCTCATCATAATCCGGCACACCTGTTAACCATTTATCATAGGCATCCTCAAACACAATCTCTCCAGAAATAAATCCATTTGTAGGGTTAGTTATAGGGTCGTTAGTTGGGATATCGACCTGGTTCAACTTTAATGAGAATCCATGATCTGGGAATAATTGTTCTACTCCAACATCAATAGATTTTGAACTTGTGATTAATGTATCCTGACCATTTATTACAGTCCAGTTTTCATAAGAAGTAACCATTCCTTGTGGAGTTTTAACCGGATTTTCTAAAATAACAGTATAATCTTCTCCTTTTATTTTCATAGGATCTACAACAGAAATTTTAATAGGACCTTTCCCTGGTTTATATACAGGAAATAATGATTTACCATTAGATAAAATCTCTATTCTGGTACTATCATCCATTTCTAAAGTATTACTACCGTTTCCGCTACCTTCTACTCTTGTAATTTTTACACCATCTCCATATTGAGCCCCTAAAACTGTACCTCCATTCTCAGGGTCTATCTGATGTGGAATTGCTGACACTACTTTTATGTTTCTTCTACCAGAAATATGAGGTTGATTTCTACCATCATATAAAGGGTTATTAACATCATAAGGATTTGAATTTATTTCTGCAGGATTATAACCATAAGCTATAGACATATAATAATATGTTTTATGATTTACTAGCGTAGGATTACCTAATGCAAATTTATCATCAGTTACTTTAAATGAATATTCTACTCCTTCATCTATAGCACCTGCAACACCTGATTCCATTACTGAAGAAACCTCTTCAACAGGCACATAAACATTTAAAATAGGATCTAAATATTGATTAATAATACCTGTTACATCATCCTTAATATCCGAACGGAAAACCAACCTAGCTTTGTCAGGATTATCTAAATCCGTAACGGACACAGTGGCGTCTTTTAATTGGTATACTAAATATCCTTGGAACTTATAGTTCTGATAATCAACATTGGAAGCCAGTGTAATATATGGATCCTTCTCTTCATATCCTTCTTGATAATTATTAGAGGATTCTGCATTTGTTAAAGATATAATTAACTCTTTATCTAATTCTCTAATCGTTAAATCTGGAGCATCAGGTCCATTCATCATATTAAAGTTGTTATCAAAAAGAGCTTGTGCTTCTCTATCGTAAATTTTAACTAACTGAATAGAAGCTTCATTACCACCCGCATTTGCTCTTGCCCAAACAACACCAGTTGTAATAGTATTTACAGCACCTGGCTCTAATGTAAAAGGACCAGCAGACTGAATAAATCTTCTATCAGCAGGTAAGTTACCCGCAGTCACTTCTGACCATTCCTGTCCTGGGAAATCAGGGTCTGAAACACCAGGAAACATAAAATTACATAAGTCAGTTGTTGCACCAGGACCAGAACCTTTTCCATCACCACCATATGTCATTGGTACATTATCTTTCCAAATCCCTCTTAAGTAATTATAAATATGAGTTCCATTTTCGGGATTTCCTCTTACTGTAAAATCATTATTATAATATACAAATTTTGACATAATAATTTGTTCTCCAACCTCATCCGTGATACCATCTCTATCGTTATCTATTCCGTCATTAGGATCTGCAAGTGGTCCCTGAAAGAAATCCACTCCAATAGCTGGAGGATTAAATCCGTACCCTTGAGCTCCTTCATCTTCTGCGTCTCCATTATAGCAAATACCTAAACCTAAACTTACATCACAACCAACATAGTCATCTAGGTAATATCCCAAATCTGGATCTACCCACTGACCAAAGTATACATCTGATAAAGGTAATGTAGATCTATTTATAATTTTATAATTATAAAATGTCATATCATTTATTTCGTTATCAGCTGTAAACCCAAAAGCTTGAGCATGGATTTCTAGACCAATTGGATCTGCTTCTGTTTCTGTATGTATATTTCCTTTATCATTAAAAACCCACCATAAAGTTTGGTCCCCAAACAACGCTGCTTCATCATTATCACCTGTAACATTATAATCAGGATAGTCTCCTGCTGTTGGCTCATAAAATCCATTTCCATTCTGGTCAAAGAAAGGAGCTAAAAACTGATCCTGAGCACCATTACCATTTGCTGGCCATTCCATGATTGATTCAGGTATCATAGTTATATCGTATGTAGGATCCGAACCTCCCGCAGGAATATATCTAGCAACAAATTCCTCTACATCCGATCTTACGATTTTAAAATGCTTATCCCACTTGTTACATTCACTTTCAGTAATAGAACCAGTTGCAATATCTAAAGGGCCAGGCCAAAAATCATTCCCTCCCTGTCTGTAAGTCATAGCTGCAACTTTTAATTGTCCACCGGCATCCACACCACCAATCCATAAAGATCCTGCAAATAATGAGTTGAGTCCTCCACCCTTAGGAATTTCGTACTGTGCATCTGATAAATTCCACCACATGTCTCCACCACCCAAAATAGTAGCTCTAACGTTATTTACATCCAAGTCTGTTTGAGAAGTTGCTGGCGAACAGCCTGAAGCTACTTTGGAATAATTAACTTTTTGACTGTTCGGATTAGGAACATTTTCCTTTGCTAAAGATCCTACACTAAACAACGTAAGTGATAAGGTTAATATTTGTTTAAATTTCATATTTATAAATGATTTATTTTTAGATATCATAATTAATTTCTCTTAAAAAGTTAGGGATAAACCAACTCTAAATGTTCTAGGTAAACTATAATGAGAAGGATTATTAACTGCTAATGAATATAAGTACATGAATGAAGTAGGGCTATTTCTACTCAGAATATCATTCTGAGATTCTGCAGCTGTTAAATAACCATCATCTTCTGGATTACCTGTTGCTCTATATACACTAATAATATTTTTCGCATCTAATAAATTCTGAATTTGTAAATAAGCATTCAAGAATGAAGATTTCTTTTTACTCCATTTAATTTCAAAATTCTTATTAAACTTTGCGTTTAATCTAAACTGCCAAGGTAACCTAGACCCATTAATACTCCCTGATAAAGTAGATCTGTCATTAATACCATCAGCAGCTTCTTGTGTGATATTAGATTGTTTAGAGTAAGGAGTACCTGACCCGGCAGACATCATAATATTTGCACCTGCATCTTCAAACACTTTCCATTTTCCTAATACAGGTCCTGTATATTTATCACCGGTTTTATACCTGTAATCTACTGAAGCAGAAATTGCATGTCTTTGATCGTATGATAAAGGAATAGTTGTTCTTAAGTTTGGTTGCCCTGTATTCACTAAACTATATCCAGAGGATGCTGAAGAACCTGTACCATCAGCAAACTGTAAAGTATAATTAGTTGTCATTTGTACTCTACCTGTTCTTCTTAAGTCATAACTTGCCGAGAATCCTTTCACAGTACCGAAATCAATATTTTGATACATCATATAGGTTGCAGGGTAAGCTCCTAACACATTTGTAACCTGAATCATATCCCTTAATTCTTTATAGAATAAGGACATTTTAAGAGCTGACGAAAGCGTTAATTTCTTAGCAAAACCTAATTCGTAGTCAATAGTTTTTTCTGGTTTTAAGTCAGGGTTATTTAATAACGCACCAACATTATCCTCCATATATAAATAATCTAATGGCTCTATTCTGTTAGATTGTGGAGGTCTTTGAGTTAAAACATCATAGTGAGCAAAGAACTGAGCCTCATCGGAAATTGGGAAAGAGAATGCTATACGTGGCATAAATACCGTTTCTGCTTTGTAATCAGAAAATGCATCATCAGTTTTATAACCACCTTGAACTGCATTTATTCCAGCTGCATCTAATAATGGAGCAATTTTCCCTTCTGCTGCTTCCGCTAATAAAGTAGGGTCAGAAATCTGTACACCTTCTGCATTATACCAATCATCCCCATCTCTATACCCAACAATTGTTCCTGCTTCTTCTACATTATCAACATATACCACAAAATCATCTTCAATGGATGAAGGATGATTTAAATCATTCCAAGGTAAACCTTCAGGATTAGGTAATAATTGTTTTGCATCTTTAGTGTTTGCTAAAGATGGGTTGTACAATAAATACTTATCCGATAATACTGGTTGATTTGCATCATAGTTATCTATACGTAAACCAATATTAAATAATAAATCGTTTATAGCAAATTTATCTTGTATGTACCCCGCTGTATATATAGGGTTAAATGCTGCAACCTCTCTGCTTAACTCATTCTCTGTAATTGGATTATCTTCTTTGTCTACTAATTTTCCGTTTACATCTCTACGCCCGAAATAATCTGTTAAAGTTGGGTTTCCACTAATTGGATTACCATAGGCATCAAAACCAAAATAATACACATAATTAGACCCTCCATTTAGTAATTCGTTTGCACTAAAATAATTTAAACTTAAATCATCAGGATTTAAGTTATCTAAATCTATCCATTCTACACCAGCAACATCATAATTAAGTGATTCTCTTAGATTAAAATCAAATGTTGATTGTTGGCTCAATCCTATGATTGGAAAACCATCAGAATCATAAGTTATTGGATTTCCCTGTAAATCATAAGACTGCTCGTTCAATCTGTCAAAATCTACCGTATCTTGGTAAATACCATTCGCATCATAAAATGGTAAAGGATTAGAGATGTCTCTTTGCATTATGTGTTTATTGGTAAGTTGTCTTGCAAGAGTCCACAAACCACTCGCTCCTACCCCCCAATACATATCTCTTCTTTCTTCTCTTTCAAAACCAAAAGAAATCTCATGATCTCCTACATCAGCAGATGCTGCAAACTTATAAGTACTTTGAGTATTCTTTTGTTTATTAGATCCAGTATATTGTGTCCCCCAATTTCCAAATAATGAGTATACAGAAGCAGGCCCTTCTCCGTTTCTAAGTCCTTGTCCCTGTAAGTCGAACTGAGTCCTGATAACTCCATCAGCTCCATATCCTGAAATATATTGTGAAGCCATGCCATATTGCTCAAACATGTCGAAGTAAGCATTAGTATAATTTGCTGCATCTGGATTGTGAGTGGTAGAATCAAAAAATTCATATAATGTATCTCTCCATCCCAATAAAATTTGTCCCGAATAAGGAATACCTGTAATAGAATCTATAGCTGTACCATTTCCATATACGGGAGCTTTATGAGTAACAAAATTCCCCACATGCCCATAATCAAACAAATTGTACTTATGCCGTTCATCATATGTCTGATAATAATTTGATGTGTAATCTGCTTGGATAGTTATATATGCGTTCTTTATCAAATTTACACTCTTCTCACTGTTAGATTCTTCAGTTCCAAACTTCTGAGTAAGCCTACTAAATACTCTCCAGGTTTCTTGTGTAGAAGTACTATTGTTATCTGAACTAAACATAGATCTCCAGTAGCTGTAGTTTCTTCCTTCATTATTGTAATACGTACCACCAATAGATAGGAATGTGTTTTTAGCCGGCTGAAAATCTAATTTACCAGCAAAATTAAATCTCTTTGATCCTGAGTTTAGTTTTGCCTGAACATTTTCGAAACAGGTATCAGTAAGAAAATCTGAATTACTCAAGAAACCAGCCGCAGCATTAGGAGCAATCCTAAATGGAGTGGACTTTAATGAGTCAAGAACATAATCTTTGACTTTATAGATACCAATAGCTGATGGATCAGCATCATCAACCGTTCTGAATTCACCAGAAAGGAAGAATCCAATAACTGAATTCCCTTTTGTACCATCTGATTTAGTTTTTCTTAAGACAGGTCCAGAAACAGCAAAACCTAATATATCGTAATTATAATCGTCAAACAATCTTGAAGACTCGTACTCGAAAGATCCAAAAAGTTTGTTTGAAGGTCCTTTAGTTGTAACCTCAATAACCCCTCCTGTAGCATCACCATATTTAGCAGGTAATCCTCCTGTAACAACTGTAATTTGTTCAATTGCTGAAGTAGGAACTCCCATTGTTCCTCTTACTTTTATTCCATCTACAATATAAGAAGTTGCATCCGAACGAGAACCCCTTACATTTATCGCGTCACCCTCATCTTTCTGATAAATACCTGCAGTTGTAGAGGCGATAGAGTTAATACTTTTAGTAGGTAACGCGACAATTTCTTTCGCAGTTTTTGTTTCTCCTGAAAGATTACCCTGGTCAATAAGAGGCTTTGTAAATCCTTTTACTTCAATCTCATCTACCAACACCCCTTCTGTCATTTTTATGGCGTTATCTCCAGTAAGATAAGTAATCTTATTTGCGGAAACAATTACACCTTCCAATGAGAAAGTAGTATATCCTGCAAAAGAAGCTTTTACAGTATAAGTACCAGGGTCAATCGGCTTGATTGTAAAACTACCATCTAATCCTGTAGATGTACCTCCCTTCTGAACACCATTTTTCATAATTACTACATTAGCAAAATCCACTGGAGCACCAGTAACTCTATTTGTAATAACACCCTTAAGGGTTCCTGTTTGTGCAAAAGCAAGTGTAGTAAATAATCCTAAAAGTGCTGTTAAATATATTTTTCTAAACATGGGTATATAAATGTTTTATTATCAATTTATTTTTTCAAGGGGGTAAAGATAACAACTTTTATATTCCTCACAAAAAATCAATCCACTATTATTTTAACTATATTTTTTGTAAAATTGCTTTATGAATAAAGTAATTTTAAGTATTTACTTGATTGTGTTTTTTATATCTTGTGTAGATAAAAATAACTACATAAGAGATGTTTATGTAAATATTGAAATTCCTATTAATCAACCTGAATATTCGGATTTAGACGCTATAGGAAATACAATTTTTATAACAGGAGGAGTTAAAGGTATACTTATTTACCACTCTAATGTAAATGATTATAGGGCGTTCGATCGAAATTGCAGTTACGAACCTTCATCAGATTGCGCGTTTATTGACTCTGTCAACTCTACAATTGCCTCTTGTTCGTGCTGTACATCTATGTTTTTAATAGACCAAGATGGAATTCCTGCAAATGGCCCCGCTCTACTTCCATTAAAAGAATACCGTACTACCCTCTCCGGAGGAATACTTAAAATTAAAAACTAAAAAAAGCTCAATTTCTCAAGCTTTTTATCAAGATATCTAAGAAAATATATTAATATCTATAATATTCCGGTTTATAAGGACCCGCCACTTTTACACCAATATATTCCGCTTGGTCTGGACGTAAAGTTTCTAACTCTACCCCAATTTTTTCAAGATGTAGTCTCGCAACTTTTTCATCTAAATGTTTAGGAAGCATATATACTTTATTTTCGTATTTATCAGAATGATTCCAAAGTTCTAATTGAGCTAATACTTGATTTGTAAATGAATTAGACATAACAAATGAAGGATGTCCTGTAGCACAACCTAAATTCACCAATCTGCCTTCCGCTAGTAAAATAATATCGTTTCCATTTATTGTATACATGTCCACTTGAGGTTTAATTTCATTCTTAGTATGCCCCCAATTTTCATTCAACCAAGATACATCAATTTCATTATCAAAATGACCAATATTACATACGATTGTTTTGTCCTTCATACTCTCAAAATGACGAGATTGAATAATATCTTTATTTCCTGTAGTAGTTACCACAATATCCGCTTCTTTTACTACATCATCCATTCTCTTCACAGCAAATCCGTCCATTGCAGCTTGTAAAGCACAAATAGGATCAATTTCAGTAACAATAACTCTAGCACCCGCTCCTCTTAAGGAAGCCGCAGACCCTTTCCCTACATCTCCATAACCAGCAACAACAGCAACTTTTCCTGCCATCATCACATCAGTAGATCTTCTAATAGCGTCTACTAAAGACTCTTTACAACCGTACTTGTTATCAAACTTTGATTTTGTAACTGAATCATTAATGTTGATTGCTGGCAAAGTAAGAGTTCCCTTCTCCATTCTTTCATATAACCTATGAACTCCGGTAGTAGTTTCTTCAGAAAGACCTTTAATGTCTTCTATCATTTCTGGAAATCTATCTAATACCATATTTGTTAAATCTCCACCATCATCTAATATCATATTTAGTGACTTCCCTCCTTCAAAAGCAGTAAGTGTTTGTAAAATACACCAATCAAATTCTTCTTCATTCATTCCTTTCCAAGCGAAAACAGGCACTCCTGTTGCTGCAATAGCAGCTGCTGCCTGATCTTGAGTAGAAAATATATTGCAAGAAGACCAAGTAACCTCAGCTCCTAAATGAACCAATGTTTCAATAAGCACTGCTGTTTGAATTGTCATATGTAAACAACCAGCAATCCTTGCTCCTGCAAGTGGTTTGCTATCTCCATATTCTTCTCTGATAGACATTAATCCCGGCATTTCCGCCTCAGCTAATGTCATTTCTTTTCTTCCCCACGCCGCTAAGGAGATGTCTTTTACTTTATAATTCATAGTTTCTGTTTCCATATTTTGTTTTTTTTAAGGACCGCAAATATAAGCATAATTATTACTTTAGCATAATAAATTACGACATGCCATTACTCCTTAAGAAGGATGAAAATAATATTTCAATCTATATCTGGAAGATACAAGAATCTTTAGAAGAATTAGTCCAATTATATCCAAATATAGAATTTCCTAAGTTTAAATCCGAAAAAAGAAATCTTGAATCTTTATGCAGTAGAATTTTGTTATATCATCATTGTACAAATCTGAAAATATCCTATTCTGAAAGCGGATCTCCTTCGTTAAACAATCATCAATATATTTCTATTTCTCATTGTGGAAATTTAGTTTGCATTGCAGTAAGCAACAATTCTATAGGAGTAGATATTGAAGAGATTTCTGAGAAATCTTTGAGATCCCACTTAAAATTCGTTAACGTCAATCAAACAAACTTAAACAAGAACAAAACAAGTTTAATTTGGAGTATAAAAGAATCGGTTTTTAAATACCACAAAAAAGGAGGGATAAATTTTAAGAGAGATGTTTTATTACAAGACCTTATCGTTAAGGATAGGGGAATATTAGAAGTTCAGTTTAGAGAAGAATATTTAAAAGCTCATTATTTTAAAATTGAAAATAAGTATTTAGTGTATGTTTGCAAATAAGATGAATGATATTTACACATATATTTTACAATCTAAAAAAGAAGGGAAAAAACTTTTTGCAATATTAATTGACCCTGATAAACAAGATAAAACAAAATTATCTTCTGTAATTAAGGAAGCAAATAAAAATAAAGTTACCTTTTTTTTTGTTGGAGGAAGCTTACTTACTAATGATAGTTTAGATATTGCTATCTCAACCATAAAAGAAAACTCTGATATTCCTGTTATTTTATTTCCTGGAAATGCGATGCAATTAAATAATAAAGCTGACGGAATTCTTTTTCTTTCTTTAATTTCTGGAAGAAATCCTGAAATGTTAATAGGGAAACAAGTAATTACCGCTCCTATCTTAAAGAAATCAACTTTAGAAGTTTTATCAACTGGATATATGCTTATAGACAGCGGAAAATCTACAACAGCATCTTATATAAGCAATACAACTCCTATCCCTCACGATAAAAATGAGATAGCAGTATGCACTGCAATAGCGGGGGAAATGTTAGGAATGAATCTTATTTTTATGGATGGTGGTAGTGGAGCAATTAACCCTATTTCTAATGAAATGATTAAGTCGGTCTCTGAACAAATAGACTGTCCTTTAATTATAGGTGGAGGAATCAATTCTTCCTACCAAGCTATAGAGAAACTAAATGCAGGAGCAGATATTATTGTAGTAGGAAATGCGATTGAAAAAGATAAAAAACTAATTTCAGAAATTGCCAATATTGTTCATTCTTGACAATTGATATTATATATGTTTTCATCTAAAAAATTAAAAAAATGTCTTAAAAGTAATGGAAGAAATAATTCAATTATTTAGTGAGTCGAATTTTTATTGGATAGAAATTCCCGCTGCTTTTTTTGGGATTTTATATGTCATATTAGCAACAAAAGAAAATATATGGTGCTGGTTGTTTGCCGCCATTAGTACTTCTCTCCAAATGTTTATATTCTATAAAAACGGTTATCCTGCTCAAACAGCACTTCAAATTTTTTATTTAATTATGGCAATATATGGATATATTATGTGGAACAAACAAGATCAAGAAGAAATTAAAGAATGGTCTGCAAAAACACACGTTTATTTAATGTTTATTGGAACAATTATGATTTTTGTAATTGGATTTATCTTAACAGAATTTTTTGAATCTTCTCATCCACTACTTGATTCTCTTACAACAGTCTTTTCTCTTTTAGCTTGTTATATGGTAGCAAGGAAAGTTCTTGAAAGTTGGTTATATTGGATTATAATAGACATTCTTATAGTGTATCTTTGTTATGTCCAAATTGAAAATTATAATGCTATTGAAGAATATTTTTTAATCTTGTTATACCTGACGTATAGTATACTTGCCATTTACGGTTATTTTTCTTGGATTAGGAAAATGAAAACCAAACAATGAATAAGATAATTATTACAGGACCTGAAAGCTCAGGTAAAACTACATTATGTGAAAATCTTGCTCAGCATTTTAAACTTTCTTTTTCAAAAGAGTTTGCAAGATTCTATTTAGAAAAAAACGGGGGTAATTACAATCAATCAGATTTATTAGAAATTGCAAAAGGACAACTTCTGTCTGAGAAAAATAATCAAATTTTAGACACCGATTTAATTACTATTAAAATATGGAGTGAATACAAATACGGAACTTGCGACACTTGGATCTTAGAAAAAATAAAAGAACAAAAATTAGAACAGAGATTCTATCTTTTATGCAAACCCGATATTCCATGGCAATCTGATCCACTTAGAGAAAATCCTGATAATAGAGACGAACTCTTTGAAATTTATAAAATGGAATTAGAAGAATTAGGATTAATTTATTCTATTATTGAAGAGGAAAATAGATTAGAGAATTCTATTGAAAAAATATCACTCTATCTTTCTTAGTTCTCAAATCTATTTGTAATTTTGCTCAGTCTTAAAAGGGGTGCTGAAAGGCTGAGATTATACCCATTGAACCTGAGGTGGTAATTCATCCTAGGAAAATGAGTTTTCATTAGATCAACATACATTAACCCCATTATGTATGTAATGTTAACTAAAAAAAATAAAAAATGTTTAAAAAAAAAGGGAGTGTTGTTGCACTGATGGCTTTGCCTTTATTAGGTTTAACACAGCAACAAGACACTATTCCTATATCTCAAACTCTAGAAGAAGTACAAGTACAAGGTGTAAACGCTGGAGAGACAACTCCTGTTTCTTACACAAACTTATCTGAAGAAGAGATTGAAAATTCAAATTTAGGACAAGACTTACCTTACCTTATTTCTCTTACTCCTTCTGTAATTTCATCATCTGATGCAGGAGCTGGTATTGGATACACTTACATGACTATTAGAGGATCAGATGCAAACAGAATAAATGTAACGATTAATGGGATTCCATTAAACGACTCTGAAAGTCAGGGTGTATGGTGGGTAAATATGCCGGATTTCACTTCCTCTGTTAGTAATATTCAAATTCAGAGAGGGGTCGGAACATCTACAAATGGAGGAGCTGCTTTTGGAGCTACAGTAAATCTACAAACTAACGGATTACAAAAAGAAAAGTATTTTACTACTTCTAATACTGTTGGTTCATTTAATACTTTGAAAAACAACATTGAATTTGGAACGGGTTTATTAGAAAATAATCTGTCTTTTGACGGAAGAGTTTCAAAAATCACTTCTGATGGTTACATGGATAGATCTTCTTCAGATTTAGAATCTATCTATCTTTCTGGAGGATATTATGCGAAAAGTTCTACATTAAAAGCTATTGTGTTTAAAGGACATGAAAGAACCTATCAAGCTTGGAATGGAGTACCTCAATCCTATTTAGATAGTAACAGAACCTTTAACCCCTATAATTATGAGGATGAAGTAGATAATTATGGACAAACACATTTTCAACTGCACTACAACAAACAATTTAGTGATAGAACATTCTTAAATCTCGCTACACACTACACTAAAGGATCTGGTTATTACGAACAATACAAAGGGAGTGAGTACAACTCACTTCTAAATTATGGTTCTGAAGCCAATTTATCAGATTATGGTATCTCAGATACAATAATTAATGGAGATACTATTTCTACTACTAACTTAGTAAGAAGAAAATGGTTAGATAACGATTTTTATGGAGCTACTTTCTCCTTAAATCATTCTACAAGTAAAGTTAATTTTATCTTAGGAGGAGCTGCAAACACATATAATGGAGCTCATTTTGGAAAATTGGTTTCTACAGAAATTCATGGAGACTTAGATCATGAATACTACAGAAATAATGCAACTAAAAATGATATGAATGTGTATCTAAAAACAGATTACGCTATTACAAACAAACTAAACACATACATAGATTTACAAGCAAGATTTGTAGATTATACTTTTGAAGGATTTGATGTAAATGGAAATATTGCAGATCAAACCGTGAATTTAAAATTCTTCAACCCTAAGTATGGTTTATTCTATTCCTTTACTGATAATTCTTCTTTTTACGCTTCTTATTGTGAAGGTAAAAGAGAGCCAAATAGAAACGATTATGTCGAAAGTTCCCCTAGTTCAAGACCTACACCTGAAACTTTGTTTGATACTGAAATAGGATATAAATTTAACTCTAAAAACATAGCCTTAGGAATTAATCTATATAATATGGATTATAAGAATCAACTCGTGAATACTGGAGAAATCAATGATGTAGGAGCCTCTATTAATTCCAATATTGATGAATCTTACAGAAGAGGAGTTGAAATTGAAACTGCTATTAAATTTACTGATAATATAAGTTGGTCTGGTAATATAACTCTTTCGGAGAATAAAATTATTTCTCATACAGAATATGTAGACAATTGGGACAATTGGGGAAAAGACACTATAGATTATAATAATACTGACATCTCATTTTCTCCTAATGTAATTGCTAAATCTCAAGCAAGTTATGATTTTGGAAAGTTAGAAGCCTCTTGGATTTTAAAACATATTGGGAATCAGTATATAGACAACTCTCAATCTGAAGATAGAATGCTAAAAAAATACACTGTAAACAATCTTTTATTTAGCTATGATGTAAAACTAAAGAATATGAAAAGTGCCAAAATCACTTTATTGATAAATAATGTTTTAGACACAGAGTATACCAATAGAGCTTGGGTTTATAGATTTGTGTCTGAAACTTGGGACCCAAGAGAAGGAGGAGACCCTTACATAAATCAAGATATTGATGGGTATAATATGATTGGTTACTTCCCACAAGCAACACGAAATTATATGTTAGGAGTTACATTAAGATTCTAGAATCTTTTTTTTTAATAATTACAAAAAGCCCTTTATAAAGGGCTTTTTTATTTCCTTACAAATCTAAAGCGGCTTTACTATTATCTAATTACTAATTTATATATTTGCCTTTTAACTACACGTTATGGATTACAATACAGAAAGAGAACAACTTATCATTCCCGAGTACGGAAGACACGTACAAAAAATGGTGGCTCACGCCACTCAATTAACGGATATTGAAGAAAAAAAGAAATGCATTGAAGCTATTATAGGTTATATGGGACAACTCAACCCGCATTTAAGAGACATCCCTGACTATAAACATAAATTATGGGATCACTTATTTATTATGTCTCGATTTCAATTAGAAATTGACTCTCCTTACGAAAAACCTTCCCCAGAGAAATTAGCTGAGAAACCAGACACAATGACATATCCTAAGTCTGAATTTACATTTTCTTATTATGGTAAATATATTGAAACTATGATAGAAACTGCTATTCAAATGGAAGAAGGAGAAGATAAATATATACTTACAGGTATGATTCTAAATCACATGAAAAAATGCTACTTAGCATGGAGTAAAAGTTCCGTAGATGACAAAACTATATTGAAACATCTAGACAAACTTTCTAAAGGAAAGCTACAAGCTCATCCAGATTTTCAGATAATTGATGATGAAAAAGCAACTAAGAAAAACACCGCTAAATACACAAAACACAAAAAAGGACATCAAAAAAACAATAATAAGAACAAGAAAAGAAGATACTAATGGCAACATTTAAAGTACAAGGAGGATTAAAACTAAGAGGAGAATTGCATCCACAAGGAGCAAAAAATGAAGCATTACAGGTATTATGTGCAGTACTTTTAACTCCAGAAGAGGTTATAATGGAAAATGTTCCAGACATCAGAGATGTAAACATACTTATTGACCTTCTAAGAGATTTAAATGTAAAAGTAAATAAGATTGACTCTGAAACCTATAGTTTTAAAGCAGACAAAGTAAATGTTGACTATCTTTCCTCTGCAAACTATAAAGCAAAAAGTAGTAGAATTAGAGGGTCTATAATGATTGTAGGGCCGCTATTAGCTAGATATGGTAAAGGATATATTCCTAGACCTGGAGGAGATAAAATTGGAAGAAGAAGAGTAGATACACACTTTATAGGTTTTGAAAATTTAGGAGCAAAATTTGAGTACGATAGTAAGGAAGAGTTTTATAGAGTTTCATCAAAAAAACTTAAAGGAACCTATATGTTATTGGATGAAGCATCTGTTACAGGAACTGCAAACATTATAATGACTGCAGTAATGGCGGAAGGTAAAACAACAATTTATAATGCAGCATGCGAACCCTACTTACAACAATTATGTCAAATGTTAAACTCCATGGGAGCAAAAATCACTGGTGTTGGATCTAACTTATTACATATTGAGGGGGTTAAAAGTTTANGAGGATGTACGCATAGNATTCTTCCNGACATGATTGAAATTGGNTCCTTTATAGGACTTGCTGCTATTACTCANTCTGAGATTACCATTAAAAATGTTGCTTACNATAAATTAGGAGTCATNCCGTCTGTTTTTANGAAACTTGGNATAAAAATNGAGCGTAGAGGAGATGATATTTATATCCCAGAGCAAGATAGTTACGAGATTCAAAACTTTATAGATGGTTCNATTTTAACAATTTCTGATGCTCCTTGGCCTGGATTTACNCCAGATTTGCTTTCTATTNTACTAGTTGTTGCTTCACAAGCAAANGGATCGGTACTTATTCATCAAAAAATGTTTGAATCTAGACTCTTCTTTGTNGATAAATTAATAGATATGGGAGCNCAAATCATNCTTTGCGACCCACACAGAGCAACCGTTATTGGTGNTAATCATCAAGTAAAATTTAAATCTACAACNATGACNTCNCCTGATATTAGAGCAGGAGTTTCTCTTTTATTAGCCGCTCTTGCTGCAGATGGAGAAAGNACAATCCATAATGTAGAGCAGATTGATAGAGGTTATCAGNACATTGATAAAAGATTAAATGCAATTGGAGCNAATATTAAAAGGATAAATTAGGNTAAAATAATAATAGTTATACTTTNTTTGTTACATATNTATCNTNCTCNATTTGTCTCATCTGACAAAATGTCCTTACTNCCTATTTGGCAAAGTATTTTCAATAGTNACTATTNTAAAACNAAAACAGTATTAAATTAAAGATGGCAANAAAAAAGAAAAAAAAAGTTTCTGAAGAAATTGANAAGNTAGAAGAAACNCAAAATCAGGNAGAGNAAACTAAAAATCCNAGCTANTANTGAAGAATTATTAGCANTAGAAAAAGANAANAACTTACGATTNTTTGCAGAGTTTGAGAATTTTAGAAAAAGAACNGCAAAGGAAAGATTAGAGTTATTCNCNACAGCAAATAAAGACATTTTGACTGCNTTATTACCTNTACTTGACAATTTTGAAAGATCTATTAAAGCAAATAACTATACTGANGAAGATGGTCCGGTTTTAATTTACAAACAATTAAAAACAGAACTAGAGAAAAAAGGATTAAAAGAAATGGAAGATCCNACAGGAANTGTTTTAGACACTGAATTTCATGAAGCTATAACTAATATCCCTGCTCCTTCAGAAGAANAGAAAGGAAAGATTATTGATACAGTAGAAAAAGGNTATCTACTTGGTGAAAAGGTATTNAGATACGCTAAAGTTGTTGTAGGAAACTANATTATTATGTCGAAAAGAGATTATTACGAAATACTAGGAGTTAGTAAAAGTGCTAACGAAAAAGAAATNAAGAAAGCTTACAGAAAACTAGCTATCAAATATCATCCNGATAAAAACCCAGGAGACAAAGCTGCNGAAGAAAAATTTAAGGAAGCNGCAGAAGCTTATGANGTACTCTCTACTCCAGAAAAGAAACAAAGGTATGATCAGTTTGGNCACGCAGGAATGNGNGGANCTGGANGAGGTGGATTTGGNGGAGGNGGAATGAATATGGATGATATATTCTCTCAATTTGGAGACATNTTTGGAGGNNGTNGNTTTGGTGGNTTNGGNGGNTTTGGAGGAGGAAGTAGAGGAAGAAGAGTTGTNAAAGGAAGTAATTTAAGAATCAGAATAANNCTTANCTTAAAAGANGTAGTAGAGGGANTNGATAAAAAAATAAAAGTTAGAAAGTTAGTTGTTGCAGAAGGTGTAAGTTATNCCACTTGTTCTACATGTAAAGGTANNGGTCAAGTNACTAGGNTNAGCAATACTATTTTAGGACAAATGCAAACTTCATCTCCNTGNCCTNNTTGTAATGGAANTGGAAAGANCNTANATAAAAAACCTCCTGNANCAGACCAAAATGGAATGATTCANAAAGAAGAAACAGTAGANATTTCTATCCCTGCTGGNGTAGAAGATGGAATGCAACTTAAGGTAAGTGGNAAAGGAAATGCAGCTCCTGGAAATGGAATTAACGGAGATTTATTGGTTGTNATTTCTGTGGAGGANCATCCAGATTTAGTTAGNGATTCTTCAAANAACCTACATTTTGATAAATANATTAGTTTTTCAGAAGCTGTTTTAGGNANNTCTACAGAAATTCCTACNGTAAATGGNAAAGTAAAAATAAAACTAGATNCNGGAACTCAAAGTGGAAAAACNCTCCGATTAAAAGGAAAAGGAGTTCCTTCNNTAGAAGGATACAGAACAGGAGATTTACTTGTCCATATNAATGTTTGGACTCCTCAAAANTTAAATAAAGANGAAAAAAAATTCTTTGAGGATTNTTNTGANTCTNAAAANTTCACCCCAAAACCNNCTAATAAAGATAAGTCCTTTTTTGATAAAGTNAANGAAATGTTTGGATAAGGTATGAAAGAAAACATCTTAATAACAAAAAATGTAGTTAAAAGATACGAAANTCATCTTGCGTTAAATGATGTNAGTCTAAATATTCCTAAAGNTAGTATTTACGGATTANTAGGTCCNAATGGTGCTGGAAAAACAACTTTAATGAAGATTATCAATCAGATAACTGCAGCTGATAGTGGAGAAGTTGTTTTTAATGGAGAAAAATTACAAAGAAAACATATCTCTCAAATAGGATATTTACCAGAAGAGAGAGGATTATACAAAAAAATGAAAGTTGGTGAGCAATCTCTTTATTTAGCTCAACTAAAAGGAATGAGCAAAAAAGATGCTTCTAAAAAACTTAAATTCTGGTTTGAAAAATTAAATATTCTTCAGTGGTGGAACAAAAAGGTAGAGGAACTCTCTAAGGGAATGGCCCAGAAGGTACAATTTGCTGTTACCGTTATTCATAATCCGGACCTACTGATTTTTGACGAGCCTTTTACAGGTTTCGACCCAGTAAACACTGCAATTATCAGAAATGAAATCCTAGAATTAAAAAGTAAAGGAACATCTATTATTTTTTCTACTCACCGAATGGAGTCAGTAGAGGAAATTTGTGATGAAATCACTCTTATCAATAAAGGAAAATCTATTCTGCAAGGAGAAATAAACACTATTAAAAATAATTTCAGGAATAATACTTTTGAATTTGAATGTGGTACTGAAAATTTAGTTTTAGAAAACTTTAAAAACTTTCAACATAGTGGAAATAAATATACTGTTGTAATACCAGATGGCTACAACTCAAAACAATTAATTGAAGAAATTTTAAAACATACGGATATTCTTTCTTTTAAAGAAAAGATTCCTTCTATGGAGGATATTTTTATAAAAACAGTACATAATGAATAAGATTTGGCTTATCATAAAAAGAGAGTATTCTGTTAGGGTGAGAAAAAAATCTTTCATCATCATGACTATAGTAACCCCTATATTATTAGGATTGCTAATATTTGCTCCTAGTTATCTAAGTTCTATAAGTTCAGAGTTTGATCAGGAAGAAAGAAAAAATATTGCAATTGTAGAACAAGACTCCTTTTTCTCAGATAGATTAATAAACTCTTATCATTTGAAGTTTATTCAAATACCCGAATCTGAAAAGGAAATCATTAAAGATAATTTTGAAGAATCTTCTTTCCATGCAATTGTAGAGATAATAGATGCAAATACGATTAATATTATTTCAGAAAAACAGATTAGTAAGGTTACGTCAAAAGAAATAGAAAGTAAAATATACCAGATTCAAGAAAAACAAAATTACAAAGATGCTAATATTGATATTCAGTTATTAAATACACTTTCACCTCAAATTTCTTTTAATAGTATTATACTTACTGATAATGGAGGAGAAACCATATCAAACTATGAGGTAAAATCTGTATTATCATTTGTTTTTGGTTTTCTGATTTACATCTTTATATTTATGTATGGTAGCCTGGTAATGAGAGGGGTAATAGAAGAAAAAACTAATAGAATAGTTGAAGTTATTATTTCATCAGTAAAACCATTTCAATTGTTATTAGGAAAAATTATTGGAGTAGCACTCGTAGGATTCACACAATTTGTACTTTGGATTGTTCTTAGTTTGTTAGTTGCGAACATTGCTGAGGTGAGTTTTATGGAAAGAAATCAGACAGGTATATTTGAAACTATGAATAATCTCTTACAAAATATTGATATTCTCTCTTTATCTATTTATTTTCTCTTCTATTTTATTGGAGGTTATTTACTATATAGCTCGTTTTTTGCTTGTATTGGAGCAGCCGTAGATAACGAATCAGACACACAACAAATGATTCTTCCTTTAACTATACCACTTATTCTATCTTTAAGTATGATCGAAGCTATAATTAATAACCCAGATGGGCAACTTGCATTTTGGATGTCAATATTTCCCTTAAGTTCTCCTATAGTAATGATGGTACGTCTTCCTTTTGGAGGTGTAGAAAGTTGGGAATTACTACTTTCCTTCTGTATTTTAATACTTACCTTCTTATTTACTACATGGATTTCTTCTAGAATATACCGAATAGGGATACTGATGTATGGTAAAAAAGCCAGCCTTAAAGAGTTGATAAGATGGATAAAATTTAAGAGTTAACATCTATTTTTACTTAAAAAAAGGTGATTTTCGTCATTTTAATCATTAAATTAATGTAAAAAAAACACCTTTAAATGTCAACATAAAACACTGATTATATGTGTTTTAAGTTTACTATAAACAACATTTTGTTAAAAAACATGAAGTTTTGCTTTTGCCATAAGTTTTGATATACTTACATTTGCCACGTATTAACTAAAAACATAAAAAATAAAAATTATGAAAAAAAATTTACGTAACGTATTAGTTCTAGGTTTAGGATTAATTACAACAATCGCATCAGCTCAATGGAGTGCAAGTTCTACTTCTTGGATTGATAACAATGACTCAGACGCTAGAACTGTTGATACTAGATCTACAGTAACTTTAGATATGTCTGGTGTTCACATTTCTCAAGATTTCTCTTGGGATGAAACAGGAGCCACTTCAACCACTACGTATGAAGCTTATTATTCAACTGATGTAATGGGTTATGGTACATTAACTATGGGTAGACAAGATTTATCTTTTGGTTCTGGAGCTTTAGTTGGATCTAACAATTGGGGGAACTCAAGACATACTACTGATGGTATGAATTTTGGAATGAACGTGGCTGGCTTTGATATTGATGCTGGAACATTAGATGGTATTACTACAGGTCACACTTATGTAAACCTAAGTGGTTCTTTCTCTGGAGTTTCTGTTAACCTTTTAATGCTTGACAATAATGATGTTAAATCAAATGGGTATGACTTTGGATACGCATTAATGGATGGTGACTTATCATTATCTTACTCTATGAATGATGATGGTTTAGGTTCTGAAATGACTGAAATGGGAGCATCTTATGCACTTTTTGACAATGCTTCTATTAACCTATCAATGAGATCTTATGAAGGTGATGTAGATGGTCAAGCTTTTTCTGCACCAATGTCAGCTTGGAATTTAATAGGATCAGGAGACTTAGGTCATGGTGTTAATGGAGATGAAGTACTTACTTATGGATTAAACTATAACTTAGGAAGTATCGGATTATCTTACAATATGCATACTACATCTAATGATTCAGCAACAGATGATGTAGAAGCGACTGATATGAGAGTTTCTTACCAATTAAATGATAATTGTACTTTAGGTTACAGAATGTTAAGTACAGGTGTTGATGCTGATTTAGATGGTAATGAAGATGAGTATAATACGGTTACTATTTCAATTGGACTATAATATAAGTTAAAAAAACTTAATTTTTAAAAAAGGGACCATTTAAAATGGTCCCTTTTTTTATACAACATAATCTAGCAATTAACATGAAATTGTTAGTAAAGCGAGAAAGACCAATAGGCTATATCTATTAATCTTATTATATTTGCCCCAATTATTAATCATTAAAAAATTAAAACAATGAAAAATTTATTTTTAACTGCAGTACTTGCTTTATCTACCTTAGCAGCTTCTGCACAATTCATGGTGGTTACAACTTATGATGCAGATCAAACAGAAAACATGGACAAAATAACAGCGAACATGGGGTTTGGTTACACAGTAATGGATGGTATTACTGTTGGTCTAGTTAGAGCCCCAGGAGCGGCTGCAGATAGTACGGATCCACTTAACATCATTCCTGCAGGAGAAGATGGTTATGACTTCTTCCTTAGATATGATTTAGCGAGTTTCATGGACGGAGCCTATTTTTCACTACAAGCTCCAAGAGAAGATGCATCTGACAACATGAAGGTTGGACTAGGAATGTCATTTTCTGTTTGGAATTCTCTTTACTTAGAGCCAAGTTACATGATGTCTATGAGTAAGGATGCAGTAACAGACGAAAGAGAGGGTAGTTTTAACGTGGGAATTGGATACAGATTCTAAGAAATAAGAATTTAAATATAAAAAACCATCTCTTTGAGATGGTTTTTTTATGCTCTAATACTTCAATAGAACTAAAATTTATATCAATTGTTTTAACTTCTGTATTGCAGAAGGTACTCCTGAGGGTTTAGAACCCCCCGCAGTAGCAAAAAACGCTTGTCCCCCTCCTACTCCATGTACTTCCTTAGAAACGTCTCTAATTAACTCTACTGCGTTTATTCCTTTCTCCACCAAATCATCAGTAATCATTATGGTAATAACTACTTTACTATCCTCTTCTGAAACTAACATCATAACCAAATTAGATTCTGACTTCTTAAACTGAAAAGAAATATCTTTCATAACGGATGTATCTACGTTCACTTTTTCAGCTATTACATCAATTGAATTTATCAGATGTTTTTTATTTAACAACTCTGATGTAATTATTTTTACTTCCAAGGATTTATACCCTTCAATCTTTCTAGATAATTTTTTGTTCTCTGCAGATAAATCCCAAACCCCTTTTACAATATCTTTATTCTTCACTACAGAAGTAATTTGATGAAAATCTTCTTCTAAAGAAGCATAATATTTAAAAACCGCATCTGCTGTTATAGCTTCAATTCTACGAATTCCTGCTGCAGTAGAACTTTCATTTTTAATCTTAAAAATTAAAATTTCTGAGGTGGAAGAAACATGTGTCCCTCCACAAAGCTCAATAGAAGAATCAAATTGTATGGCTCTAACCGTATCTCCATATTTTTCTCCAAACAACATAATCGCTCCCATTTTTTCTGCATCTCTTAATGGAATATTACTATGTACATTTAGTAAAAGATTCTCCTTTATTTTTGTGTTTACTTTATTCTCAATGCTATTAATTTGCTCTTCTGTGAGTTTAGAAAAATGAGTAAAATCAAACCTTAAATAATCAGGACAAACTAAAGAACCTTTTTGTTCCACATGATTTCCTAATTCCTCTCTTAAACATTCATGTAAAAGATGAGTTGCGGTATGATTTCTAGAAGATGAGTCTCTTTTCTCTTTATGTACCCTTGCAATAAATTCTTGCTTAATATCTTCTGGTAGTTTCTCCGAAATGTGGATAATTAAACTATTCTCCTTTTTTGTGTCTATTATCTCAATAGATTCTCTTTCACTTGTAATAGAACCAACATCACCAACCTGACCTCCCCCTTCAGGGTAAAAAGGAGTCAAATTAAATACTAAATGAAATATCTTCCCATCCTTTGTTTGAACCTCTCTATATTTTGATATTTTAACCTCAGCCTCTAAAACATTATATCCAATAAATTCTTCTTTGTCATCTTCAAATAACACATTCCAATCAGATGTTTCTAATTTTGTTGCTTGTCTAGATCTATTTTTCTGCTTCTCCATTTCTAAGTGAAAAGTTTCTACATTCAAGCTCAAATCATTTTCTGATAAAATAAGAGAAGTCAAATCTAATGGAAATCCAAAAGTATCGTACAGCTCAAACACTAATTCTCCAGGAACTACACCGTCTGCATTATTTATGATAACATCAAGTTTTTTTAATCCATCCGACAATGTTCTTAAAAAAGAATTCTCTTCTTCTTGTACCACTTTTTCTATCATTTCCTTCTGAGAACTTAATTCTGGAAAGGCTTCTCCCATCTGAGAACATAAAACATCAACTAATTGATACATAAAAGCGTCTTTCATATTTAAAAAAGTATAAGAATATCTTACCGCTCTCCGCAAAATTCTCCTAATAACATAGCCCGATTTTACATTAGACGGTAATTGTCCGTCAGCTATTGAAAATGAAATTGCACGAATATGATCTGACACCACTCTCATAGCAATATCTACCTTATCATTCTTTCCATATTCTAAATTACTTAGACTCTCAATTTCTGAAATTAATGGAGTGAAAACATCTGTATCATAATTTGACTTTACATCTTGCATTATCATACATAATCTTTCAAATCCCATGCCCGTATCTACATGTTTATTTGGAAGCAGCTCTAAAGAAGAATCCAATTTTCTATTATACTGCATAAAAACTAAATTCCATATTTCAATAACTTGTGGATGATCCTCATTTACTAATTTAGAACCCGATATTTCTCCCCTCTCCTTCTCATCTCTATTGTCAAAATGTATCTCCGAACATGGACCACACGGTCCAATATCTCCCATTTCCCAAAAGTTATCTTTTTTATTACCATCTAAAATTCGGTCTTCTGGCAGATGTTTTTTCCAAAAGTTATAAGATTCCATGTCTTTTGACAACGAATCCTCCCTATCTCCCTGAAAAACAGTAACGTACATCCTATCTTTATCTAAGTTACAAACTTCTGTTAAATATTCCCAAGCCCAATCAATAGCCTCTTCTTTAAAATAATCTCCAAAAGACCAATTTCCGAGCATCTCAAACATTGTATGATGGTAATTATCGTAACCTACTTCCTCGAGATCATTATGTTTGCCAGAAACCCTTAAACATTTTTGGGTATTAACAATCTTTGGGAATTGCACTTCTGAATTTCCCAAAAACAAATCTTTAAACTGATTCATACCTGCATTAGTAAACATTAAAGTAGGGTCATCTTTAATAACTATTGGAGCAGAGTTTACTTTCTTATGCCTCTTCTTCTCAAAAAATTTAATAAAACTATCTCTTATTTCTGCAGATTTCATCTATATATATTATTTACACATCTATTTGTTAGGAATCAAATCATTATAAAAAACAAATTTACTATATTTTAATATCTTTGCACATCTTTTTATTACTATGGCAAAAGTAAAATATTATTACGATACTAAAACACTCAATTATCAGAGAATTGAAAAAACTAACTGGGATAGAATCAAAAATACCCTAATCTTTCTAGGAGCTTCTATATTTTGCGGCATTATAATGGTAGTTATTTTCTTTCAATTTTTTGACAGTCCTAAAGAAAAAAGATTAAAAAGAGATATTTCTGACCTTTTAACTCAATATAATTTACTTNATAAANATCTTCANGACATTAACTNAGTATTAAAAGATATACAAGATAGAGACGACAATATTTATAGAGTTATTTTTGAAGCAGACCCAATNCCTTCTTCTATNAGAAAAGCTGGTTTTGGTGGTGTNAATAGATANAAACATCTTGAAAANATGTCNAATTCTGATATTATAANAGAAACNNCNAAACANATTGATGTAATATCAAAACAATTATACATTCAATCNAAATCNTTTGATGAAGTGATAGAATTAGNANAAAATAAAACAGAGATGCTNGCATCNTTACCNTCTATNCANCCTGTTGCAAACAAGANNCTNAAAAGAATGGCTAGCGGTTGGGGATATAGNATGCATCCAATTTACAAAACAAAAAAGTTTCATTACGGAATGGATTT
This sequence comes from Flavobacteriales bacterium, assembly GCA_002697625.1. Classification (GTDB taxonomy): domain Bacteria; phylum Bacteroidota; class Bacteroidia; order Flavobacteriales; family BACL11. The sequence goes on along the minus strand of NZWX01000044.1, from coordinate 16,659 downwards.
TTCTGCACCAACTGGNACACCAATTTATGCAACTGGAAATGGAAAAATAAAGAAAATAAAATACTCTAGNAGAGGATATGGNANACATGTAATAATTGATCATGGATATGGATACGAAACCTTATATGCTCACATGTCAAAATACANTGTNAGNAGAGGTCANAAGGTTAAAAGAGGGGAAATCATAGGGTATGTTGGNTCAACAGGAACATCTGTAGCNCCNCATTTACATTATGAAGTATATAAAGATGGAANAAAAGTTAATCCNNTNCNATATTATTACAATGATTTAACCCCNGAAGAATACGANAAGATGTTAGAATTAGCTANTAAAGANAACCAATCCTTTGATTAATGCCTAAGTTAAAAACTAACATNGANAAACTATTTTACCCTATAGGAGAGGTTNCNAAAATGTATAAGGTAAANGTTTCTCTTATTAGATTTTGGGAGAAAGAATTTGATATTCTGAAACCAAAGAANAATAAGAAAGGTAANAGAATGTTTACCAAACAAGATATNGAGAATCTTGATATTATTTTTCATTTAGTNAAAGAGAGAGGATTTACTTTNGANGGAGCAAAAAAGAAATTAAAAGAGAATAAAAAAGANACAATAGACACCATAACTATTGTAAAAAAACTAAAAGAAATCAGAGNATTTCTAACGGACTTAAGAGAANAACTTTAATTCTTTTATGAATAGNGAAAATAAAATAAAGGTTGAAAATAAGATTAAAGACNCTATACTTGAAACNGAATCAAAAATNAAAGAATACNAAGATCTTACAAAGCCTATTTCTCCAGAAAATGCAATTGGAAGAGTATCCAGAATGGATGCAATAAACAATAAAAGTGTTGTAGAAGCGGCTTTAAGNGAATCTAANAANAAATTAGCAGATCTGANATTTGTAGAGAGTTTAATACATAAACCNGATTTTGGNATTTGTATTTCNTGNAAACAATCTATANCTATTGGAAGAATTCTATTTAGACCTCAAAGTAAGAAATGTGTCAATTGTGCTAATTAGTTATATCTTTACATNATGAAAATTTACACAAAAAAAGGAGATAANGGTAAAACTCAATTACTNGGNGGAAGTATGGTAGATAAATTTAATCCNAAAATTGAGGCATATGGTAATGTTGANGAATTAAATTCTTTTATTGGACACATTCACGACCAAGAAATCAATACAAATCACAAAGAGTTTTTAGTTTTCATCCANATTCAATTGTTNAANCTAGGAAGTATCATATCTTTTGATNGAAGCAAGNAAAACATCAAACTACCTCAAGTATTAGATNCGGATATAGAAAAAATAGANTTNGAAATTGANACATTAGAACAGANGNTACCTCAACTTACCCAATTTATTTTACCATCAGGNCACNCNANTTCNTCNCTGTGTCATATTGCAAGAACAGTATGTAGGAGANCGGAAAGAGGTGTNGTCTTNCTAAATTCAGAAGANGGNGATTATGATATTGCAATTCAATTNTTAAANAGATTATCAGATTATTTATTTGTTTTANCNCGTACNATTCTAGTAGAAAANAACAAATCTGAAATCTATTGGAAATANTTACTCTTATTCATTGCTAATTCANCAGAAATTTTATTTTTGCATAAAAATAGAACACTATGTATTGGACTTTAGAACTTGCATCAAAATTAGAGGACGCNCCATGGCCAGCTACAAAAGAAGAATTAATTGATTTTNCCATTAGGTCTGGAGCTCCTATGGAAGTTGCTGAGAATTTACAAGAATTAGTAGAGGAAGAAGAAGGNCAAGTTTGGGAAAATATTGANGAAATTTGGCCTGACTACCCTTCAAAAGAGGATTTCTTTTTTAATGAGGATGAATATTAATAAAGGGTANATTTGCTTACTTTCACTACAAANACATTANTTAAATGGCTTTACTAGATATAATTGGAAAAATATTTGGNAACAAATATGATAAAGATGTGAAGAACATCATGCCTATAGTAGANCAAATAAATTCAAAGTTTTNTGAATTAGAAAACATATCAAANGANCAACTCCGAGAAAANACAATCGTATTAAAAAANCAAATTNCTGAANANACCTCTTCAGAAAGAGAGNANATTAAGTCTTTAAAAGAAAAAGCNGANTCTGANATNTCTCCTNCNNAGAANGAAGANTTATACGAACAGATTGATANANCTGAAGAAAAAATTATNGANAAAANAGAAGANATTCTGAATGAAATNTTACCAANNGCTTTTGCTATTGTAAAAGAAACTGCCAGAAGATTTACTTTAAATAAGANTCTAAGNGTNACAGCNACTNAGTTTGATAAANATTTANCNGCANAAAAAGATTTTGTAAGTATTGANGGAAATCANGCCATCTACAGGAATAATTGGAAAGCAGCTGGNAATGACATGNAGTGGGCAATGATTCATTATGATGTTCAACTTATAGGAGGAATTGTAATGCATCAAGGTAAAATTGCAGAAATGCAAACTGGAGAAGGAAAAACTCTTTCTGCTACNCTNCCTGTATTTTTAAATGCNCTTACNGGGCTTGGAGTACATCTGATTACTGTTAACGATTATTTAGCNAAANGAGATNCNGAATGGATGGGACCTATATTTCAATTTCANGGTCTTTCAATTGATTGTATNGANAANCACNCNCCGAACTCNNATAGTAGAAGGNATGCTTATCTTGCTGATATNACTTATGGNACAAATAATGAATTTGGATTTGATTATTTAAGAGATAACATGGCTAAAAAGCCTGATGNATTAGTTCAAAGAAAACATCATTTCTCAATTGTGGATGAGGTAGATTCTGTATTAATTGATGACGCTAGAACTCCACTNATTATTTCAGGACCAACTCCNAAAGGNGATGTTCATGAATTTAACGAACTNAAACATAAGATTGAAAAACTTGTTNCATCTCAAAGAAAATATGTTAANACNGTTTTATCTGATTNTAAAAAACTTCTAAAAGAAGGAAACTCAGAAGATGGAGGTTTTAATCTTTTAAGAGCTTTTAGAGGTTTACCAAAGAACAAAGCTCTTATAAAATATTTAAGTGAGGATGGNATNAGAGCTCAGNTACAAAAAACGGAAAACTTTTATATGCAAGAAAAGAGNAANAATATGCATCTTGTNGATGAAGAGTTNTTNTTTGTAATTGATGAGAAAAACAATTCTATTGAACTTACCGACAAAGGAATTGAAGTAATGACTGGTAATTTAGAGGATAAAGACTTCTTTATCATGCCAGATGTTGGGAGTGAGATTTCTATATTGGANAGTTCNAACCTTTCNGAACAAGAAAAATCAACAAAAAGAGAGGTTTTAATGAGGGATTTTTCNGTTAAAAGCGAAAGAATCCATACTGTAAATCAGTTATTAAAAGCATANACTCTTTTTGAGAAGGATGTAGAATATGTNNTGATTGATAATAAAGTAAAGATTGTTGACGANCAAACAGGTCGTATAATGGANGGNAGNAGATATTCAGATGGNCTNCANCAAGCAATAGAAGCAAAAGAAAATGTNAAAATTGAGGCTTCTACTCAAACTTTTGCTACTATTACCCTTCAGAATTATTTCCGAATGTACAACAAACTTNCAGGTATGACCGGTACTGCTGAGACAGAAGCAGGTGAATTTTGGGAAATTTACAAACTTGATGTAGTTGCTATTCCAACTAACAGACCNATTATTCGAAATGATCGAGATGATTTAGTTTATAAAACTAACAGAGAAAAATATAATGCAGTAATTGAAGAGATTGTACAACTTACAGACAAAGGAAGACCTGTTTTNGTTGGAACAACATCTGTAGAGATATCTGAANTACTNGGTAGAATATTAAAAACAAGAGGGATAAAACATAACATATTAAATGCTAAACTCCACCAAAGAGAAGCNGATATTGTAGCAGAAGCAGGNGAAGCATCTGTTGTGACAATTGCAACTAATATGGCNGGTAGAGGTACAGATATAAAGTTNTCTGATGNTGTTAAAGAGGCTGGAGGATTAGCAATTATTGGTACCGAAAGACATGACTCTAGAAGAGTAGATAGACAGTTAAGAGGNCGTTCNGGNAGACAAGGNGATCCTGGGTCNTCACAATTCTTTGTGTCTCTTGAAGATAAATTAATGAGACTTTTTGGTTCGGAGAGAATTGCAAAACTAATGGANCGTATGGGATTAGAGGANGGGGANGTTATCTCCCACTCTATGGTAAATAAATCCATTGAAAGAGCNCAAAAGAAAGTAGAGGAAAATAATTTTGGGACAAGNAAAAGATTATTGGAGTATGATGATGTTATGAANAAACAAAGAGAAATCATCTATACTAAAAGGAANCATGCTCTATTTGGAGAAAGATTATCNTTAGATGTNAGNAATATGATTTATGACACTTGTTANAATATTGTAAATCAAAACCATGAATTTAANGATTTTNATTCATTCTNNCANGAAACAATGAGAATTCTAACTATTAACNCNCCTGTTAGNGAAGAGGAATTNACCTCTANAAGTGAGGAGGANGTANTAGAAATTACATACNAAAAATGTATAGAAAATTATAAAACAAAATCTTTAAACATAGCTNAATCNGTTTTACCTCAAATTAANGATGTNTTTANAACNCANTCAGCTACNTACAAAAACATTGTAATNCCATTTACNGANGGACTAAAAACCCTNCAAATTTCTGCAGATNTAGANGAATCTGTAAATACGGAAGGNAGTAATATTGCNACANCAATTGAAAAGGGAGTTACGCTAGCAATTATTGATGATGTATGGAAAGAACACCTAAGAGAAATGGATGATCTAAAACAATCTGTTCAGAATGCTGTTTACGAACAAAAAGATCCACTCTTAATTTATAAATTTGAAGCAATAGACTTATTTAAGGTGTTAATGAGTAAAATTAATAAGGATATCGTTTCTTTCTTATTAAAAGCAGCTATTTACATTGGAGAAAACCAACAAATAAAAGAAGAAACTCTTAGTATAACTCAAGAAAATTTACAAACTAGTAGAGAATCAGATATTCCCGATCCCAATACTACAACTAATACTCAACAACCTTCTTCAACAAAAAAAGAGCCTGTTAGAGTAGTTCCAAAAATTGGAAGAAATGAAAAAGTTAAGATAAGTAATGGAGTAGATACAAAAGAACTAAAATGGAAAAAAGCTAAAATTTTAGTCGAGAGTGGAAAATGGAGAGTAGTATAACAATTTCTATTCCGTTTTTTGAGAAGATAAACAAATGTAAATGGTAAAAAATCTAACGTATTTATATTAAATACAATGACACGGAATGAGGAGGTAGTGGATCGGAATATGTCAAGAAATTATCACACTACTAATGAATATACTATAAGTGTTTTGGTTTTATTATTTCAAATATCTAAAATCATGATTGTTTTTAATCTTCTGAATAGATTCGTAAATCAATCGAATAACATTCTCTACATCATCTTTATGTACACTTTCTACAGTGGTGTGCATATATCTAAGTGCTAATGAGATTAAAGATGAGGCAACACCACCAGTCGCATAGGCAAAAGCATCTGTATCGGTACCAGTCGCCCTAGATGCAGCAGCTCTCTGAAATGGAATTGTATTCTTCTCTGCGGTTTTTATAATTAAATCTAGTAAATTATTTTGTACTGCCGGACCATAAGTTAAAACAGGACCCGCTCCACATTTTGTATCGCCTTGTTTTATTTTGTCAATCATTGGAGTTCCTGTATCATGACAAACATCTGTTACAATTGCCACATCAGGTCTAATAGTATCTACAATCATTTGAGCTCCTCTCAACCCTACTTCTTCCTGAACAGAATTAGTAATATATAGCCCAAAAGGAAGTTTTACTTTATTCTCTTTTAACAAACGCGCAACTTCAGCTATCATAAATCCTCCAATTCTATTATCTAATGCTCTTCCTACATAAAAGTTTTTATTTAAAACCATAAATTCATCCTCATAAGTCACAACACATCCTACATGAATTCCAAGTTTTTCAACCTCTTCTTTATCTTTTGCTCCACAATCTAGGAATATGTTGTCTAACTTTGGAGATTTCTCAGTTGCTAAAGTTCTAGTATGAATAGCTGGCCACCCAAACACTGCTTTTACCATACCGTTTTCTGTATGTATATTAACTCTTTTTGATGGAGCAATCTGATGATCAGAACCTCCGTTTCTTCTTAAGTAGATAAATCCATCTTTAGTAATATAATGAACAAACCATGAAATCTCATCAGCATGTGCTTCTATAACAACTTTATATTTTGCTTCAGGATTTATAATTCCTACAACTGTTCCGTAAGTATCTACAATATGTGTGTCCACATAAGGTTTTATATAGTCTAACCACAACTTCTGACCTCCACTTTCGAAACCTGTTGGGGATGGGTTATTAAGGTATTCTTTTAAAAATGCTTCTGACTTTTTGGTAATTATCTTTTTTGCCATATTTAATATTTTTCAGTTTGCAGACCCGTAAATTTTTTAGTCATATTCTTAATTAAGAATAGCTAATATAATAAATTAGATTGATTAATTTTTATAAGTTTCTAGTCCTCTTTCTAGCCAATTCTTAAATAAAGAAACTGTTCCGTAATCTTGATAATTTGCATTTTCAATTAGAGGATTCTCTTTATTATCCAAGAAAACATAATAAGGTTGAGAGTTTGTGCCATAAGTATTAGCTTGAAAAACCATCCATTTATCTCCTTCTGTGATAACTTTCTTAATTCGTCCAGCCATGGTAGTTTCATATCTCTCTTTTTTAGGTAATTTTTTTGTTGCATCTACATGTAAAGAAACTAAAACAACATCATCTTTTAAAATTCTTTTTATCTCTTGGTCAGACCAAACATTGCTTTCCATTTGTCTACAATTAACACATGCATATCCAGTGAAATCTATAACTAATGGTTTCTTAACTAATTTTGCATATTCTACCGCATCATCATAATCATGGAATACTTTTATCCTTTGAGGTCCCATTTCTCTTCTTTCTTTTAACTCCTCTTTTCTTTCAGAAATTTCTTCTAAAGAAAGTTTATCTACTGAAATATTTGCTTGAGAAATCAGTAGTTTTAACTCTTTTATCTCTGACATAATTTCATCCTCATTATCTTGATAATAGGAATTCCCTACCCCATTAGGACTCTCGCTAAACATTACATCAGGCGGCATTCCGAACATTAAACTAACTGGACCTCCCCACAAACCAGGTATCATATAGATAGTATAAATCCCCGTTACTACCGCAAGTGAAAAACGAGAAACGGAAAGATGTTTCACTTCCGAATCGTGTGAAAATTTTATAAATCCTAACAAGTATAAAGTTAAACTTGTGAAAATCATTATCCAGATGGCAATAAACATTTCTCTAGTAAGGAATGCTGTTCCGTCAATTAAATCTGCTTTAGATAGATAATAGAATGCAAAAGCAATTTCTAATAATCCTAAAATTACTTTAATGGAATTCAACCAACCTCCAGACTTTGGTAGTGAGTTTAACCAATTTGGGAATAGAGCAAATAAAACAAAAGGAATAGATAAGGATAATGAAAATCCAAACATACCAATCACAGGGTCTAATATCTCTCCAGAAGCAGCTTTTACTAATACAATTCCTACTAATGGTCCTGTACATGAAAAAGATACTAGCACTAGAGTTAAAGCCATAAAAAATATACCAATATAACCTCCTTTATCTGCCGCTTGATCAGATTTATTTACCCAAGAATTTGGAAGAGTCAGTTCAAATGCCCCTAAAAAAGAAGCTCCGAAAACTAATAAAAGTATAGCAAAACCAACATTAAAATAAACATTGTTAGCCATTAAATTAGCTGCATCCGACCCAAATACTGAAGCTACACCGACACCAACAATTATATAAATTAAGATAATAGAGACACCATAAAAGATTGCATTTCTTATTCCTTGAGATCTAGTTTTTGATTGTTTAGTAAAGAATGAAACGGTCATAGGAATCATAGGAAAAGTACAAGGCATTAAAATTGCTAGCAAGCCTGCCCCTAGTGCCGAAAGAAATAACCACCACCGGCTCTCTAATGATTCTGAAGATTCAGAATCTATTAAGTTTTCTTCCGAAATAGAGAATGAAAATTCAGCATAATCTGGAGGTAAGCATTTAGCCTCATCACATACCATAAAATCAACATAACCATCAATTTGCAAGCTATTTCCCTCTTCAATTTCTAGATTATATTTAAACTCCACCTCATCAGCAAAATATTTTAAAACCATTTCAAAATTCGGATCGTATTCTTCTATTGCTTTTGGTTCCTCTAATACTTTAACAGATGTATCTCCATCTATAATAAAAGTAAAGCTTGTTGGTATAGGACCATCATCTGCAATATCTTGAGAGTATAAATGCCAATGCTCATCAATACTTGCTTTAAATATTAGTTCTACTTCATTTTCAGAAAGTTGATTTTGTGAAAACTCCCAACTTACAGGAGTAAAAATCTGTGCTGAAACAACTATTGTTGCAATTGTAAATAATAAGGTGAAAAACTTTCTCATTTTATTTATTGTTTAACTTGTTTTGAATAATTCTATCTAACTCTTCTACTTTCTGACTTCCAATCAAGTAAACTTGACCATCTTTATCAGTGAGTTTTACCGCAAATTTACCTCTAGTAAAGAATCGAATACTNCCTTTAAAATGTAAATTATAAACCGATCTGTTTAAGAAAAATCTACTGTATTTTACAANTTCTGNAGATTGCAAACTATTTANATCAATTTTNANTTTTCTNGAAGTCCACAACCCNTCTAATATNATGGNATCTTTTNTAATTCTTGTTTCAAAGTGAAGAACAAATACTANTAAAGCAGAAATTACTAAAATGGAAATACCTAAAAAGAAAAATAAATCACCNGATTTGTCATGATTTTCACTCCAATAATAGGCTAAAAAACAGAATATNGANAATNCCATTCTTNTAAAGAATGACATCTTATTTAATCCTAAATATTGTTTCTCTGTAAACTGATTTTCNNCCATAATTATNTATTAGAAAAGTTCTGCAATATACACTTTTTTAGTATTACTTNTAATTTTAAACCTGTCGTCCATCCTATGTCCAATAATCCAAATAATATCTTCTCCNCTACACAATAAAAAACATTCCTCTTTTTCAAACCTAGAGAATTTATTNTCNACAAAATAATCNCTTAATTTCTTTCTTCCATTTAANCCTANAGGATAAAAATAATCTCCTTCTTCCCANCGTCTGANNTTTAAAGGAAANTCCAATTTATCAAAATCTAAAAAGACGGAANTTTTACNCNNATTAAACTCTAATTNATNTGAAANGCTAAACTTTAACGNTATNGGGAANCGTATAGTATCTGTATCTTCTGAAATCACAATAACATCTGANCTATCATCANTGAATTCAGTTACAAAAATNTTATCTCTATCTATTAACAATCTATAATTNTTTGCANAAAACATCTTNCCAGATGAAGNAATACAACTTTCTAAAATTTTNTCTGTTTCGTTAAAACCAAAAGGAGNAATTATCTCTCTCAAAAATATTTTATTATTNTGGANACTTAAAAGTTTTTGTTTATCAATAACTATTCCNTTGTCCATTTTACTTACAATNTNATTTTTAACTTCTATNAAATTATCATTAAATACATTATACACCTCATTCATATATNCAATCTCTTTTGAAAANGTATCNCTAAANGANGGATTAATATCTTTNATNAAAGGNATTAAGTGATGTCTGATNTTATTTCTTAGATATTTTANATCAGTATTACTACTATCATTCCTGAATTCTTGTCCTTNANTTTTTANATATTCCTCAATTTCTTTTCTNGAAAACANAAGTAACGGTCGTATAATTTTATTTCTTTTTTGTTTCATNCCAAGAAANCCTTTAATNCCACTTCCTCTTATNAGATTTATAAAAAATGTTTCAATATCATCATCTTTATGATGNGCCACAACTATATAATCTGATTGANTCTCTTTTNTTAANTCTTCAANCCAATTATATCTAAGATCTCTAGCTGCCATCTGAACTGAAATTTTATTTTTNGANGCNTATTCGTTAGTNTTAAATGTCTTAGTGTGGTAGTGTACNNCTAATNTTTNGGACANAATCTTTACAAAATNCTCGTCAGCATCNGACTCTTCTCCTCTNAAATTAAAGTTACAATGAGCCATCTCAAAATTATANCCNCCTTCTTTTAACAANAAAGCCAAAGCTACACTATCCGCACCTCCACTTATTGCNAGAAGTAATTTATCATTCTTTAAGAANAATTCTGTATCTATTATATTTTTAAAAAACTTATCTTTCATTTCTTAATACNTCTATCATTGCCTTAGCNTTCACCATACATTCTTCATATTCCTCTATTGGGTCAGAATTTATTGTAATTGCNCCTCCAACCATTACCGATACGTTTGAACTAATCTCATCATATAAAATAGATCGAATCACAACATTAAAATCAAAATCCTTGTTNGGGCTAATATATCCAAACGCNCCNGAATAAACAGACCTTTTTGTAGTTTCGTATTTCTCAATTAATTGCATTGATTTAATTTTAGGAGCTCCTGTCATAGAACCCATAGGGAAAGTNGTTTCTAGNACATCTACAAAATCAAATGNNNNATCTAATCTAGAACTTATTGTTGAAATCATTTGATGAACCCTCTCAAAGGTATATATNCCAAACAANTCNTTNACNTTTACAGTGGATTTCATTGCNGTTTTTGACAAGTCATTTCTCACTAAATCCGTAATCATTACATTCTCNGACNTCTCCTTNTNACTATGTNTCAANTNCTCTTNNAATTGAAAATCTTCTTNCTGGCTATCTCCTCTTCTTCTGGTTCCTTTTATTGGTTGAGAAATTATTACATCNTTTTTCTTTTGTAAAAATCTTTCTGGNCTACTACATAATAAATACTTTTTGTCGTACTTAAAATANACAGANAATGGAGCNNTACTTCTNNNNTTCAAATCNAAAAATACTTTTNCAGGATTAATAGANATNCCTTCAGAATANATTTCTTGACAATAATTCATTTCATAAATATCTCCTTTTTGTATATGTTCTTTTATTTNATTNATCTTCTNAANGTATTCTTGTTTTGTTTCTCTGAATTTTANTTCTATNTTCGAATTATTTNTTAAAACANCTGNTTGATNNTNAATCTGATTTATTATTTTATCNATCTCNATTTTAGTTAAGTAACTTTCTACNTTTAATTCNTTTNCATCAATAAAAAAGATTGTTTCAGGAATATAAAATAATAGATTGGGGTCGTTAAACTGGTCTAAGTTATCAGAATTGAGATTCTCAGTTTCATTTTTTAAATCATAAGAAAGAAAACCAAACATCCAGTCATTATATTTATTCTGAAACTGTCTTAATTTATTAAAGGAATCATTTTCTGAAGCCAAGTAATCTTTTTCTCCGAAAGAAAAAATAGTTTGAAAGTTAGAAAACTTATCTTCAGTACTATTTGACAATAAAATACTAGAGTATTTGTATAACTTACTAAAATCTAATAAGCTTTCTAATGAAAAATTTGGATTAGGATATACAAAGGTATTTCTCATACCTAAATATCTTAAAGGGAAGTAACATCAATTACCTCTTTCACTTCTGGCAATGCATTTTTAATAGCTACTTCTACTCCATTTTTAAGGGTCATCATACTAACATTACAACTACGACATGCTCCCATCATCTTCACCTTCACAACCATCTCATCCGTAAGCTCAACCAAGCTTATATTACCTCCGTCTTCTTCTAAATAAGGCCTTATCTTATTTAAAGCATCCTCAATCTTGTCTAAGATATTTTTATCTGTAATTTTTCCCATATCATAACTATTTATTTGAACATCCAGCAGAATTTGTCAATTCTACTGCCTTTGTTTTTTCTAGTTCTTTATTTCTTTTATCTATATTTATAACAACTTTCTTAGCTAAATCTGATAATGCAATCGCAACTTCTGTAGATCCCTGTAATACTGCGGGCCTTCCAATGTCCGCAGCTTCTCTAACGGATTGAACTAGTGGAATTTCTGCTAAGAGATCTATATTCATCTGCTCTGCTAATACTTTCGCACCTTCCTTCCCAAAGATATAATACTTATTTTCTGGCAACTCTTCAGGTGTAAAATAAGCCATATTTTCGACAACTCCTAATACAGGAACATTTATACTTTCCATCTGAAACATATTTACACCTTTTTTAGCATCTGCTAATGCAATCGCCTGTGGAGTAGTAATTACAACAGCAGCTGTTACTGGTATAGATTGTACTAAAGAAAGATGGATATCTCCTGTCCCCGGAGGCAAATCTATTAACAAATAATCTAATTCTCCCCAGTGAGCATCCCAAATTAACTGATTTAATGCCTTTGATGCCATAGGACCTCTCCAAACTACAGCTTGTTGAGCTTCTGTGAAAAATCCTATTGAAAGAAGTTTTACTCCATAATTTTCTAATGGTTTTATTTTTGATTTTCCATCTACATTAACTGTATCTGGATTTGCCCCTTCTAAATCAAACATTATATGCATAGAAGGTCCATAAATATCCGCATCAATTATACCAACTTTATGTCCTATATCAGATAAAGCTACTGCAAGATTGGCTGTAATTGTAGATTTTCCAACTCCTCCCTTACCAGATGAAATAGCTATTATATTTTTAACCCCTGGAATTTCATTTCCTTTTATCTGGTTAGTTTTCCTCTGTACTTTTACAACTGTGAAATTAACTTTTACACTTGCTTTTTCATAAACTTTTTCATGAATTGTTTTTAGGCAATCTACCTCAACTCTTTTCTTGTACTGAAGTGTTGGGTTTTTAATCTCTAGGTCTAGAATAACTTCCGTATCAAAAATTTGAATGTTTTTTACAGCACCACTGCTCCAAATGGAAAGATCTCCTTCTGGCATCTTTACCGAGTCCAATGCTAATTCGATTTGTTTTCTATCAATTTTCATGTAAAATTATTCTTTAGCAAATATATAGTTTTTCTATCGAATCTCTAAACTATAGACAAATCTCTTGTATTCCAGAAAGACTCACATACTCTTAGAAAAAAAATGTTCTTCCTAATCAATAATTTAATCTAAATTTGGTATATGTAATAGCAGTGTTCTTTCCCAAATATATTTTTTCGTAATGCGTTTTAATATCCATATTCTCTCTTGTCTGATGTACATTATATACATCATTTGTGCAATCTAACAACTCATGATTTTCCCCTTCTATTACCCCAAGTGTATAACCATATAAAAAAGCACTATCTGTTTTTAAATTAATAATTGCATCTTCCTTCAGAAAGTTATTGTATTTCTTTAAAAAATCCGGATGAGTTAATCTTTTAGATTGTCGTTTTCTTTTTATCTGAGGATCTGGAAAAGTAATCCAAATTTCGCTCACCTCATTTTCAGCAAAACATTTTATTATATTTTCAATCCTTATTCTTAAAAAGGCAATATTCTTCATTTTTTTGTGATTGGAATCAGTTGCACCAACCCACATCCTATTACCCTTTATATCAACACCAATAAAGTTCTTCTTAGGAAACCTTTCTGCTAATGCTACAGAATATTCTCCTTTACCGCACCCTAACTCTAAAACAATTGGATGATTATTCTTAAAAAATTGATTATGCCAATTTCCTTTTAAAGGAATGTCTTCTTTTAATTCATACGTCTCAGGTTGAATTACATTTGGTAGTTGTTCCAACTGAGAGAATCTCTTTAATTTATTTTTTGCCAAGTTTAATTTTTTCTACAAAAATAAATTGTTTTCTCTATTTTAGGCTGGTGAAAATGAAAAAAAGAATTTTAGTTTCCCCCCTAGATTGGGGAATAGGACATGCTACCAGGTGTATTCCTATAATTAGAGAATTAATTAAACATAATTTCGAGATAATCCTATCGTCAAGTGGGAGGTCAGAAGTTTTATTAAGAAAAGAATTTCCGGATTTACAATTTATCTCTTCAAAAGGATATAATATAAAATACTCTAAAGATGGAAGAATGATGATATGGAGGATGTTTTTTCAGATTCCAAAAATAGTACTAGGAATTATACAGGAACATAAAAATTTGAAGAAAATCATAAAAGAATATAAGATTGATGCTGTTATTTCTGACAACAGATATGGTATGTGGAATTCGTCTATTTGCTCTGTATTTATAAGTCATCAGATACAAATTAAAAGTCCATTGTTCTCAAATTTTATTAATCAGATTAACCATTTTTTTCTTAAAAAATATACTGAATGTTGGGTTCCTGACTGTAATAAGAATAAATTATCTGGAGAACTATCTATATCTTCAGAGAGTTCAATTAAGTATATTGGGACCCTTTCAAGGCTTAAATACAGGAAAACAAAGAAGGAATACGATATTTGTTTTTTAATATCAGGTCCAGAACCTCAACGAACAATCTTAGAGAAAATAGCCACTGATAATTTAATAAAATGGGAAACTAAGTCCTGTATTATTTTAGGGAAACCAGAAGAAGAATATGATAAGACTATTGGAAATTGTGAAATATACTCTTATCTAAATGCTAAAGAATTAAATACAATCCTTTTAAAATCTAAAATTGTAGTTTGTAGATCAGGATATTCTACAATAATGGATTTAGAAAAATTAAAATTAGAAGCTATTTTTATTCCAACTCCAGGGCAAAAAGAGCAAGAATATCTTGCTGAATATTTAGAAAAACAAGGAATCTGTTTTTATCAGAATCAAAAAGATTTTGATTTAACAAAATCTCTGCTAAAAAGTAAAGAATATTCTGGATTTAAAAACTTTGGGGAATCTGAGACAGATTGGAATAAATTATTTAAGATTTTTGAAGAGTAAAGGAAAAAGTTGATCCTTCACCAAGGGTTGATCTTATGTTAAAAGTTTGTTTATGTAATTCAATTATATGTTTTACAATAGAAAGACCTAATCCTGTACCTCCTTTCGCAATTGACCTTGAAGAATCTACTCTATAAAACCTTTCGCATAATCTATCTAAATCCTCCTGATCAATACCTATCCCATTGTCAGAAACTTCAATTAAATATTGTTTATCCATATCAAAAATTTTTACCTTAGTTTCTCCTCCATCTTTTCCATAAATAATAGAGTTGTGAATCAAATTCATTAGCACTTGAGAGATTTTATTTTCATTACCAACTACAAATGTTGGAGCATAAATCTTGTCAAAAGATAAAGAAATACTACTTTTTTCTGCTTTTTTCTCCAAAGATTCCATGACACTTAAACATGAAGAAATAATATCAAACTTGTTGAACTTGAGGGATTCATTATTAGATTCCATATTGGAAATATTGGACAGGTCCTCTACAATAGAAATCATCCTCTCTACACTTTTCTGTGTTCTTTCCAAGTATTTTCTATTTATCATCTCATCTTCTAATGCTCCTTCTAACAAAGTTAGAATATATCCTTGTATATTAAAAATTGGTGTTTTTAGTTCGTGTGATACATTTCCTAAAAATTCTCTTCTAAACTTTTCTGTATCTTTTAGATGTTCAATTTCTGCTTGACGTTCTAAGATCCATTCTGACACTTCCTTTTCTGCTTTTTCAATATCTAATGTTGACTCATTTAGAGTCTTTTGTTTTTGTATGCTTCTATAGAGAACATTTATTTTTCTTTGAATATAATTTCTAATAATAAAATAGGAAAAGACTCCAACTACTAAAAAAATGATAGATAATAAATAAAACGGAATTAAAACATCAGCAAAATAAGAGAGTATCAACAATAAAATTGTACTTAATGATGAAATGTAAAATGATATTGTTAGTGGAGTATTAAATTTCATTGTTCCTTTGACTGATATCCAATTCCTTTTATTGTATTGATTAAGTTCTCTCCAAACTTTTGACGTAATTTTCTTATATGAACATCAATAGTCCTATCACCAACAAAAGAATCATCTTTCCAAACCCTATTCATTATTTCTTCCCTCGTAAAAAGTTTTCCAGGATCTGATAACAAAAGGACTAGTAAATCAAATTCTTTTCTAGCGAGCTTAACTTCTTTTTCTTGAAATTTAACCTTAAATTTAGATTTTTCAATTGTAATGTCATTGAAGGTAATAATATCATTTTGTTCAGTATTTAATCTTCTTCGCAATAATGATTTAATTTTTGTAACAAATACTTTTGGTTGTATTGGTTTGTCAATATAATCATCTGCTCCAGCTTCAAGTCCAGCTATTTGTGAGTAGTCTTCATTTCTTGCAGTTAAAAAAGTTATAATAACGTTTTCTAATTCAGGCAGTTCTCTTATTTTTTCACAAGCTGTAATGCCATCCATTTCTGGCATCATTACATCTAACACAACTAAATCAGGCTTGAATTTTAACGCCTTTTCAATTGCTATAATACCATTTGAAGCAGTTTCCACAATGAAATTTGATTTCTCTAAATTATATCGTAAAATTTCAAGAATATCTACATCATCATCAACTAAAAGGATTTTATTTTTCATTACTGCTAAATTATGATTAAGAATTAATTAATTAGTAGACTCAATTATGTTTTTTTAAAATAATTTTTTCTATC
>NZWX01000043.1 GCA_002697625.1 Flavobacteriales bacterium | reverse complement strand
TTTTAAAAAGAAATTTTAAATTATTTCTGCTACTACAAATGTACTGCCTCCAACATAAATTAAGTCATTGACTTTTGCTTCACTTTGTGCTTGTTTTAACGCTTCTTCTACACTAGAAAAAATTTCTCCATTTAGGTTGAATTTAGATGATTGTTTTTGTAATTTAATTTTATCCATTGATCTTGGAATATTCGCTTGACAGAAATAATAAATAGCATTTTTGGGTAATAAAGATAAGATCTTATTGATGTTCTTGTCTTTAACAACACCAAGAACACAATGTAATTTACTATAATTAATTCGCGAAACTTGACTCATGACTTTTCTTAATCCATCTTCATTATGAGCGGTATCGCATATAGTTAAAGGATTATGGCAGATGGTTTGCCATCTTCCAAGAAAGGTAGTACTCTCGATAACTTTATTTAAACCATTAATAATATGTTTTTCATTTATAGTGAAGTTCCTTAAATATTGTAAGGTTGTTACAGCTGTATTTATGTTCTCTTTCTGATAATTTCCTTTTAAATCTGAAGATAAATTATGTTTTTCAGCATGCATGAGTTTAGAATTTTCTTTCTTTGCTTTTTCTTCAAAAACATGTAGGATTTCATTCTGTTTTCTCCCAATCATAACAGGGATTCCTTTTTTTATAATCCCAGCTTTTTCAGTAGCAATTTCTTCTAAAGTATTTCCTAATAGATTTGTATGATCAAGTCCGATATTGGTGATTACAGATATTTCAGGAGTGATAATATTAGTGCTATCTAATCTGCCTCCTAAACCACATTCAATAATCGCAATATCTACTTTGTTTTCTGAAAAATATTGAAATGACATAGCAACAGTCATCTCAAAAAAGGACATTTTTATTTTTTCAAATTCTTTTTTATTTACACTTACAAAATCTATTACTTGTTCCTCAGGAATCATTTTCCCATTTATCTTAATTCTTTCTCTAAAATCTTTTAGGTGAGGAGAGGTATATAAACCAACTTTGTATCCTGCTTCTTGTAAAATAGAAGACATCATATGAGAACAAGACCCTTTTCCGTTTGTTCCTGCAACATGTATAGATTTAAAATTTAAATGTGGGTTACCTAACATACAACATGCTTTTACTATATTGCCTATGTCTGCTTTGTAGGCACTCTTACCACTTCTTTGATAACTAGGAAGTTTCTGAAATAAATAATCAATAGTATCTTGATAATTCATTAATGAGTAAAGATCAGTTTAAGTTTTGCCACTTTATCAGATTTGTCTTTTCCGGTAGCAGGACCATATCTTAATTGTTGTTTTATAGCTAAATATAAGTTTTTTCTTTTATATGATCCAATATACCCAAGAGTAGAGAAGAAACTGTTGTCGTCTATATCTATGATTTTTCCTTCTGAATTTACAACCACATTGATAGTAATATATCCTTTTCCCATTTCTAGTGGGTGGTGTAAATCTTCAGGTGTTGATCTATAACTGCCTATTTCAGAAAGTCCATCACCGAATCCTCCTCCGGAATAATGTGTGGAGTTTGGATCTCCATCTTCTTCCCCCATGTTGCCTTCTCCTGAATTATTTCCTTCATTTCCTTTATTCTTATTTGGGTTGAAGATCGCTTTTTTATTAATAATTTTTTCCTCTTGGTTTTCTTCTTTTATTTCATCTTCTCCCTTTGTATTTTCTGTTGTTTTATCCTCTTTTTTTTCCTCTTTTTTTGTTTCTATAGTTTCAATAGATTCTTGTGTTGTTATTTCTTCTGTAGCAGGATTGTCTACTGAAATTTCTTCAGTAAATTCTTTCACTTGTTCTTGTTGAATTTCATTTTCTCCATCTGCGAATTGAGTGGTTCCAAAATTGATGCTAATTCCTTCTTCAGGTGGTGGAGGTATGGTGTAAGATAGCCCTGTGAAGAAAAATAGTAAAACTAATAAGGAATGAAATATAAGCGTTCCTATCCATGCTTTACTCTTATTTCTTTTAGATGAATTCATCTTATGGTTTTGTTGCTAATACAATTTTGTATTTATTTCGATATGCAATATCCATTATTTTTACAACATGTTCTATATCTACCGATTTATCTGCATGTAGGATGATTGCAGGTTCTTCAGTTTTTTTCATAATCTCTATAATCTCTTGTTCTAGGTTGTTTTGATCAACTCTATTTTCATTTACGTAAAAATGAATATCCTTATTTATAGAGATGGAAATAGTTTGTTTTTCTAGTGTTTTTGCTTTGCTATTTGGCAAAAGTAATTTTAAAGCATTAGGACTTACTAGAGTAGAAGTAAGCATAAAAAATATTAAAAGAAGAAAAACAATATCCGTCATAGACGACATATTGAAATTTGGATTTACTTTATTTCTCCCTTTTAAATTCATATTAAATTATTGTAAATTATCTAAAAATTCAGAACTAGCACTTTCCATAGAGAAAACTATTTTGTCTATTTTAGAAAGTAGAAAGTTATAAGAAATATAAGATATTATACCAACTACTAATCCAGCAACTGTTGTGATCATTGCAGTATATATCCCTTTTGATAGCATCTCTACATCAATATTTCCCCCAGCAGATGCCATGTCATGAAATGCTAAAATCATACCGATTACTGTACCTAAAAAGCCAATCATTGGAGCAGCTCCAGATATAGTAGCTAGTATAGTAAGATTATATTCTAACTTGTTGACCTCTAATTTGCCTTGGTTTTCCATTGCAGAATGTATTTCATTAAATGGTTGCCCATTTCTTCTCAATCCTTTCTCAATCATTCTAGATATTGTAGAATCCTCTTCTTTACAACTAGAAATAGCTTCAGAATACTTCTTGTTATTGACTAAAGAATTAATATTACTTATAAAATCAGAATTTCCTTTTCTTGCTTTATTTAGTGCTGAAATTCGTTCTATTAAAATGTAAATAGCAAAAATAGATAAGATTCCTAAAACACTCATTATGATATTTCCTCCGGTTCCACCAGAAGTCATTAAATCAATTATAGAAAGTGTTTTTTCTTGAATTCTTTCAGAAGAATCTATTACGGAAGATGGTGATTGGATTAAAGTGTCAGTCATGATAGATAAAACGATAAATTAGTATTTTATTGTATTAATATATAAGTAGCAGCACCCGCTAAGTATCCTACTAAAGCTAGTATAGATATATTTTTCAGGTACCAAATAAAGTCAATTTTAAGAATACCCATGATTGCAACTCCAGCTGCTGAACCTATAATTAACACAGAGCCTCCGGTCCCAGCGCAATATGCTAGGAATTGCCAAAAGACACCATCTGATTCATAGAATCCAGGTGCATTAAGTAATTCTTGGTACATTTGCATCGCACCCGCTACTAAAGGAACATTATCTACAATAGATGAGAGTAAGCCTATGATTATATTTATAATAAATATACCATTTAGTGAATTTCCATTAAATGTTGTTTCTAAATATTTAGCTAATATATCTAATTGACCAGCAGATTGGAGCGATGAGACAGCTAATAAAATTCCTAAAAAAAAGAAAATAGTTGGAGTGTCTACTTTTTTAAGGGCGTAAATCACAGACACCTTTGATTTGTTTTCTGTGAGTTTATTTCTATGTAAATATTCACTAATCATCCACAATATCCCTAAAGATAATAAC
The DNA here is from genome assembly GCA_002697625.1 of Flavobacteriales bacterium. Lineage (GTDB taxonomy): Bacteria > Bacteroidota > Bacteroidia > Flavobacteriales > BACL11. The sequence goes on along the minus strand of NZWX01000043.1, from coordinate 28,216 downwards.
ATCCCCATAAATGGAGGAAGTCCAGTAATTATTTTAAAAACAGGAACAAATAACAAACCCAATACTCCGACATAAAATATAACATTTCTTTCAAACGGAGTATTGATAGTTTTTTCGTTAGAGTTATCTATTTCATTAATTTCAAGTTCCCCACTAACTTTAAATGATAAATAAATCAATGGTACTATTGCACAGACAAGTGAGGGAATAAAGATATCGATAATTATTCTTTCACTTACATATGATTTTGCATAAAGCATAATTGTTGTCACATCTCCAATTGGAGACCAAGCTCCTCCTGCATTGGCAGCTAAAATCACTAATCCACCAAAGAACCAAACATCTTCTTTGTTTTTCATCATTTTATTGAGTAGTGATGCCATGACAATAGCAGTAGCTAAATTGTCTAAAACGGCGGAAAAGAAAAAAGCAATTGCACTAATAATCCAAATGAGTTTTAATTTATTGGTTGTTTTAATTTTTTCAGTAATGATTGTAAACCCACCATTTACATCCACCATTTCAACAATGGTCATAGCTCCTAATAAGAAAAATAAGATTTCTGCAATGTGAATAATATGATGTTGAATTTCATATTCTAGATCTTGTGAAATTCCTGAAAAAGCAAAAAGTGCCCAACATATTCCTCCAATCAAAAGTGCGGAGGCCGCTTTATCTATTTTTATTGGGTGTTCTAAAGCAATAGCTAAGTATCCTAAAACGAATACAATAATCATAATTGTTGTGATCATAAATTAAATTTTTTTTGATGTTTATTTTTGCAAATATACTGTTGTAGATGGGAAGGCAAAGTCTGAATTATGTTGTTTAACAACTTCCATAATCTTAAAATTTATATCTTCTTTTACATTTACTAAATCTTCCCATAGCGGACTATCTACAAAGTATAATATTAGTATGTCTAACGAGCTGGCTCCAAATTCTTGGAATTTTACAATTCCTTCTTGATTTGTTTTCGGATGTTCGTCAATTAAAATTTGGATGTCTGCTACTATTTTCTTTATCGAATCGGCAGGGGTTTCATAAGTTAATCCTATATGAAACTTCACTCTTCTTACCGCTCTCAATCCTAAATTATCTAATTCAGCATCAATCATTTTTTTGTTTGGTACCGTAACAATACTTCTGTCAAAAGTTTTGATTCTTGTGCTTCGAAATCCAACTTTCTCAATGGTTCCTGTAACAGTTCCAACAGTAACTACATCTCCAACAGTAAATGGTTTGTCCAAGAAGATGGTAAATGATCCTAATAGATTTTCTAAACTTTCTTTTGACGCCATTGCAAGAGCTATACCTCCAATACCAAGTCCAGTAATTAAACCTGTTGCATTTACATTAAATACTTCACCTAATATTATAAAAATCAAGAAAATATAAGAGATAAATTTAATTATCTCAATTGCAAACGGAACAAGTTGATCATCCATTTTGTTTTCTGATTCTTCCGCTCTTTTTTGTAACAAAATCCCAAAGAATGAAATTACCCTTTTTAAAATCAGAAAAATAGAATAGATATATATCAAAGAAAATCCTTTTGAAAGAATCATTCTGGTACCTAATTCTTCCGCAGGAGCAATGTTCCACTCTTCAGGAAATGACAGTTGATTTACCCCAAAATATATTGCAGATAAAATTATAAAAAATGCAATTGGTTTTGTTAAAAGTTCATCAAACTTCTCCACTCCAACTCTCTTTTCTTTTCTACCTATTATCTTGTAAAGAGACCTACTTAAATATCTTGAAATTAATCCTTTAAAAAGTAATCCTAAAAGGATTGCAGTAATAAACATAAGATAATTCATTCCTGAATTACCAAGATGTTCGCTTTGTAAAAAAAGTTTTATCTCGTTCATAATTATACAAGTTGTTTTAAAGCAATTTCCATAGCTGTTCTGGAAATATTTTGTTTTGATTTGTTTTTGTTATATGCTTTTTGTAAAGATTCTCTAATTCTTTTTGAAGTATCTTCAAAAATTGATTTGTCAGTCATCTCAATATTATCTCCCATTAAATATGCAAATACTCTAGCCATTCCGCAATTAGCAATAAAGTCAGGTAACACACTGATCCTTTCGTCAGCACTTTTTGATATTGGACCAAAGAATATTTCTTTATCCGCAAATGGAACATTTGCTCCAGAAGATATAACCTCTAGTCCGCTATCTATCATTTGGTCTAACTGATTTTGAGAAAGTAATCTGGAAGCTGCGGCTGGAACAAAAATTTCTGCACCTATTGACCATATTTTTTTATTTGTTTCTTCGAAGCTCATCATGTTTGCCGCTTCTAAGAAGTTAGAACTTCTGTTAATTAATAAGGATCTAATTTCCTCTAAAGTATATCCTTCCTGTTTAATGACTCCTCCTACTTTATCAATGATTCCTACTATAACAGCTCCTGCTTGAGCTAGATAATATGCTGCAGCACCCGCCACATTACCCCATCCTTGTACAATTACTCTTTTCCCGTTTACATCTCCTGCATAAATGTTATAATAATGTAGAACAGCTTCTGACACTCCGTATCCCGTAATTAAATCTCCAACTGAATAGTTACCTTCAGGATCTGGTGTTAATTGAGAGTCTGTTACAATTAAAGGAACTCCTTCAGAAAGTTGATTGATAATTTTCATTTTTCCTTCTCCATTTTTTCTGTGGTGTCCAGTTACAATACCCTCTAGTGGAAATAATATGTCATTTTGTTTACAGATTGGAATTACTTCATGAACTTCATCCACATTCATGTCTCCCCCAGTTCCATAATATGTTTTTAGTAAGGGTTTAGCTGCTGCATACCACCTTTCCAAAACTTCTCTTTTCTTAGGGTCTCTTGGATTAAAATTAATTCCAGATTTAGCCCCTCCAATTGGAGGACCAGCAACAGTAAATTTTACTTCCATTGTTTTTGCTAAAGCTAAAACCTCATCTTTTGTTACTCCAATTCTCATTCTGGTTCCCCCTGCTGCAGCTCCTCCTCTAAGAGAATTAATCACTATCCATCCTTCCGCTTCTGTGTGTTCGTCTTTCCATTCAAACACCACTTCTGGTCTCTTCTCTTCAAATTTCTTTAGTAATTCTTCCATCTCCCGTAGTTATAATTTTGTGCAAATGTACTAAATAAAGGGTATAAAATCTTTATTTTAATTATTCTTATTTTATGTAAATATCTCCACCACAATTATCTCTTTCAGCACCTGTAACACTACTTAAGCAATTATTTGTATTCTCTAATCTTAAAACTCCCAGAAATGCAAAAATTATAGCTTCTTTAAAGTTAATTATCTCTGTCTTGGGTAGAATGATGTCTGAAGAAGAATATTTATTTATTCTTTCCATTAAATATTTATTAAATGCACCCCCACCAGTAACCAAAACGGAATTGTTTTTAAGTAACAAACCTATTTGAATAGCGATATGTTCGCAAAATGTACTTAGTTTATCTTCTGTAGTATAATTTTCTCTATTAAAAATAGGATTTATATTTGCTTCTACCCATTCTCTTGCTAGTGATTTAGGAGGTCCTTTTCTGTAATATTCTAATTCATTAAGTTTGTTTAAAACTGAAGGGATGATTTTTCCTTTTCTGGCAATTTCCCCATTATTGTCATAAGTTCTGTTGATTTCTTTGCAAATTTCATTCATTACTATATTTACAGGACAAATATCAAAAGCTATGATATCTTCTTTCTTTTCTGAAATATTTGCAAATCCTCCCAAGTTTAAGCAATATTTGTAATTTGTAAATAGATGCAAATCACCTATAGGAACTAAAGGAGCTCCTTGTCCTCCTAAAGAAATATCCAAACTTCTAAAATTATTTATTGTTGTAATATTTGTGCAATTAGATATAGTGTTTCCATCTCCTATTTGTAGAGTATATCTGTTTTCAGGTTGGTGAAAAATTGTGTGTCCATGTGATGATATATAATCTACTTTTAATGAATTTTCATCTATAAATTTATTGATTAATTCTCCAAGATATTTTCCGTATTCTTTGTCGTACTTTTGTATGTTTTTTTTACTTTCTGAATGAAGCGTACAAAGTTTATCTTTCCAATATTTTGGATATTCTATTGTTTTACAAGATTCCAAAATAAACCCCCATTTCTCCTTTTTTGTGAAAATACATTTTACCAAATCTATTCCATCTAATGAAGTTCCAGACATCAGTCCAATTATATGGTATTCTTTATTCATCTTTAAATTTTTCAAAAATAACTTAAAATTCAGTACTTTTGCGTATTAAAATTTGAAAAATTATAAATAAGAAGATGGATTTTACAATTACGGAAGAACATAAAATGATTAGAGATGCAGCGAGAGATTTTGCGCAAACAGAATTATTACCAGGAGTAATTGAAAGGGATGAAAATCAATCTTTTCCATCGGAACAGATTAAGAAATTAGGGGAGTTAGGATTTTTAGGTATGATGGTCGACCCTAAATATGGAGGGGCGGGAATGGATACGATTTCATATGTTTTGGCAATGGAAGAAATTTCAAAAGTTGATGCTTCTTGTTCGGTAGTAATGTCAGTAAATAACTCATTAGTTTGCTGGGGACTGGAAACTTTCGGAACGGAAGAACAAAAACAAAAATATTTGGTTCCACTTGCTAAAGGAGAGATTATTGGGGCTTTTTGTCTTTCTGAACCAGAAGCAGGCTCAGACGCTACATCTCAAAGAACTACTGCTTTTGATAAAGGAGATCATTATTTACTAAATGGTACTAAAAATTGGATTACTAATGGAGGTACATCTTCTGTTTATTTAGTTATTGCACAAACAGATATAGAAAAAGGGCATAAAGGCATTAATGCCTTTATTGTAGAGAAAGGAATGGATGGATTTGTAGTAGGCCCTAAAGAAAATAAATTAGGAATTAGAGGTTCAGACACACATTCTCTTATGTTTACAGATGTAAAAATTCCTAAGGAAAACAGAATAGGAGAAGATGGGTTTGGATTTAAATTTGCAATGAAAACTCTTTCCGGAGGAAGAGTTGGAATTGCTGCTCAGGCATTAGGAATTGCTTCTGGAGCTTATGAGTTAGCACTTCAGTATTCAAAAGAAAGAAAAGCATTCGGAAAAGAGATTAATCAACATCAAGCAATTGCATTTAAACTTGCGGATATGGCTACTGAAATTGAAGCGGCCAGGTTGTTGTGTCTTAAAGCTGCCTGGCAAAAGGATAATGGATTTAGTTATGATCTGTCTGGAGCAATGGCAAAAGTTTTTGCTTCTGAGATAGCAATGAAAACAACTGTAGAAGCCGTTCAGATTCATGGTGGATATGGTTTTGTAAAAGAATATCATGTAGAACGCTTAATGAGGGATGCAAAAATCACTCAGATATATGAAGGAACCTCTGAAATTCAGAGAATAATTATTTCACGTTCTATATTAAAATAAAAAATTATGAAGAAAACACTTTTTTCTATCTTTTTTTGTGTGATAAGTGTATTCACTTTTTCACAGAATATAGATTTAACATATCAAAAGTTTTTACCGTCAGGTGTAACTCCTTCTGAACTTAGACCTTCTGATATTCCCTCTGAACAAGTTTTAAAACAAATGGGTTTATCTGATGAAGAGATTACTGAAGCTATGAATTTTAAGTACCAAAGAGGTTCATATGCAAATACTGATGTAGATTCTATCTCTGATTTTAATACTAAAATTCAGAAATTTTATAAGAATATGGGAGATGAGGAATTGAATCTTTCTTTTACTTTTCCTAAAGCTAAAATCTATGGACAGGATATCTTTAGATTAAATAGAATTAATTTCTTTCAGAAGGCTACTAATCCAAATGCACCAGATAACTACGAGATAGGTTCTGGTGATCAATTGAGTATTTCTGTTTGGGGAAATTCAGATTATTCAGCTGTCGTAAAGGTAGATGAACAAGGTTATATTAGTCCATCCGGTTTTGGAAGAATATATGTAAAAGGTCTTTCATTTGAAGATGCTAAATCTTTGATAAGAAAGAAGTTAGGGATGTATAATTCAGAAATGGATGTGACATTAGTTTATTCTAGAGTAATATTAGTTAATATTGTGGGTGAAGTTTATAATCCTGGATCATATGCAATTCCGGCAATAAATACTGCTTTTAATGCACTAATGGTTGCAAATGGACCAACTCAGATTGGTTCTGTTCGAAATATTTACATAAAGAGAGATGGAAAGATAATCGATTCATTAGATGTTTATGAGTTTCTTTTCAACCCAGGTCGCCATGAAGATATTTACTTACAAGATGGTGATTATATAGTTGTTTCTGCTGCTTCTGATTTAGTAGAAGTGAAAGGAGAAGTGAATAAGCCTTATACTTATGAAATTAAGAGTTCTGACAATATGAAAGACTTAATTAAATATGCGGGTGGTTTTACTTCTAATGCCTCTAAGAATATTATTACATTAAAAAGTTTTGAGAATGAGAATTTATTGGTTCATGATGTTCATCAGAAAGACCTAAGTACAACACCATTAAAATCAGCTGATGAAATTGTAGTAAATAAAATTCAAAGAAAAACTTCTAATTTTATTACCTTAGAAGGAAGTGTTGGGGTAGAGGGAGATTATGAATATATTGATGGAGAAAAACTTAATGAATTTTTAGAAAGGTCGAATAGTATCAATCAATATTTATTTACAGAAAGAGCATATATTCTAAGAAAAAAGGAAGACGGTAGTAGAAAAAGTATTTCTGTAGAATTACAATCTATTTTAGATGATAATTCGAGTACATCCAATATTACTTTAAAAGAATACGACATTATAAAGGTAATGTCAAAAGATGATTTCCAGGATTCTTATATAATATCTGTTTTCGGATCTGTAAGAAATCCTAAAGAATTAATCTATGGTTCTGGTATAAAATTAAAAGATGTTATTGAACAAACTGGGGGTTTAAATCAAGAGTCTAGTGGTAGTAGGATTGAGGTCTCAAGAGTTATGGAGAAAGAGTCTAATGCATTAACACTTAAAAGAAGTGTGGTATTAGTAGCGGAAATTAATAATGATTTGTCTTTAAGTACGGAACACTCTAATTTTATATTACATGCAAATGATCAGATATTTGTTAGAAAGAATCCAAACTATCGAAGTCCAATTAATGTTGTTATAAGTGGAGAAGTTTTTTATCCAGGAACTTACTCGTTAATATCAGATGCAGATAGAGTTTCTGACTTAATAGAAAGATCGGGAGGTTTGACACAAAATGCTTTTCCAGAAGGAGTTCGTTTATATAGAAAAACTGCAACTTCTCAGAAAGCAGTAGAAGCAACTATTTTCTCTGAAGAGTTTAAGCAAGCTATTTTAGCAGACACAGCTCTTTATAATTTGTATTCTGAAGAATTGTTCAATTCTGAATTAAGTAAGATGTCTTCTGATAAATTAGAATTAGGAAAATTTGAATACAACATTGTTTCATTTGATCTAGGGAAGGCCTTAAGTGTGAATTCTAAACATAATGTTGTATTAATGGAGTCAGATAGTTTGGTTATTCCTAAGTCATCAGATGTAGTGTATGTTACAGGTGCTTTATTTAATTTTGATGAAGGAGGTGGTATTAGTGTGCCGTATTCTGGTATAAAAAGAGCTAATTTTTATGTAAATAATTTTGCAGGAGGATATTCAAAATCAAATGATAAAAATAGGACAGTAGTTGTTTATCCTAATGGTTCTGTAAAGAAATCTATAAATTATGGATTATTTACCATTTCTCCTAAAGTGACTAAAGGATCTACAATAAAATTAATGACAAAAGAGGAGTTGAAAAAAGCAAAAGCTGTTCCTTTAGATTGGAATGAGGCTATAGAAAAAACACTTGTTAAAGTCACAGGAGTTATGTCTTTATATTTACTTATTAATAGAATTCAAGGTTCTTTCTAAATATATTTTATGAATGATAATGAAGCAACTTTAAAGGATGTAATTCTTACATTATTAGATTACAAGAATGAATTGAAGAAAAGATGTATTCTTATACTTTCTGTAATAATTGTATTTATACTTTTTGGTTATGGTTACTCCAGTCTGCAAGGGGAAAAGTATATAGCTACTTTATCGTTTATTGTAGAAGAAAATTCTGAAGGATCAAATCTCTCATCAATATCCGGTATGGCATCTCAATTTGGATTTGATTTAAGAGGAAATTCTCACTCTTCTTTTAGTCAGCAGAATGTTATTGAATTGTTAAAATCCAGAAAGATTATAAGTTCTACATTAAATAAAGATATTATAGTATCGGGTAAAGAAGCTTCCTTTCTTCACCATTATCTTAACCTTAATGATATGATAGAAGATTCGTCAGTAGTTCAGTTTAATGATATATATAAAGATAGTATAACAAATGTGATTTGGACACAAATAACAGACAATAGATTAAATATTTCTTTTCAAAATGACGATGCAAACATCCTAAATCTAAACTTTACTTCTAGCAATAGTACGTTTGCAAAATATTTTGTAGAAACTCTAATAGATGAGATGTCTGATATGTATTCTACTTATCAAACAGAAAAAACAAGATTCTCGTTAGAAGTTTTACAAAATAGAGCAGATTCTGTATTTAAAGAATTAAAGGATTCAGAAACAAAGTTAGCTAGAGTTAAAGATAGGAATATAAGAGTAATAAATTCTTCTGGAAGATTAGAGGAAATTCAGTATATGAGAGAGGTAAAGGTTTTGAATACAATGTATTTGGAATTGGTTAAAAATACTGAGTTGGTTAAAATGAATTTATTAGATGAAACACCAATCATTCAGATTATCGACACACCAAAATTACCACTTTTAAGTATAAATAGATCGACTTTGTTTTGGTGTGTTGTTTTTGCTTTCTTAGGGTTATTTTTGGTTTCTTTCCTTATTATTTTAAGAAAGTTGGTGAAAGANACTTTAAAAGANNAGGGTTAAAGAGATTNTAATANATNCTCCAGTTTAATTCCTCTAGATCCTTTAATTAAAATTGTCCTATCCTNAAGATTAAANCTNNCTATTTCTTNTAGGAATTCCTGAGTGTTTTTATATGTGTTNNTAGNAGAGATATTTAGAAATTCTTNTCCTATAAAAATAGATTCAATTTTCANATCTTTCATTTTATCTACTAAAAGANTATGTTCTTCATNAGAATATTCTCCAAGCTCTCTCATCTCCCCTAAGATGCATAANTTTCTCTCTTTCTCTAATTTAGAGAAAGAATCAATNATNGAGTTCATACTTGANGGGTTTGCGTTATANGCATCTAGAATGATATAGTTACTATCTGTTTCAACAATCTCAGTTCTGTTGTTTTTTGGATGGTATGCCTCTATAGATTTTTTTAGGTTATCAGNATTAATATTATAGAAATCTCCTATTGCACAAGNTGCTAATATNTTNTAGAATTGAAACTCTCCAANTAGATTTGAATGGATAGATGTATTNCCTATTTGTANNGATAAGAAAGGAAACATATTTNTNATGGAAGATTTAAAATCAGANTTAGANTTTATTCCATAAGTAATTNTTTTTATNNCCNTACTTTTATNTATCAGGATTTCATCNTCAGNGTTAACAAACAAAAGCCCTTTATTCTCTTTAATGTATCTATANAACTCTGTTTTTGTTTNNATNACCCCTTCAAAAGAACCAAATCCTTCNAGATGTGCCATTCCTACATTAGTAATAATCCCAGAACTTGGTTGTGCAATCCTGCTTAAATTTTNAATCTCTCCAATTTCACTNGCTCCCATTTCTATAATTGCAATCTCATGTTNATTNTTTATTTCTANNANACTTAATGGTAGNCCAATTTGATTATTTAGNTTTCCTTTTGTNGCATAACAATNGTATTGAGAGGAAAGTACNGANTGAATAAGTTCTTTNGTTGTTGTTTTTCCATTNGTTCCTGTAATNCCAATAACTGGTATATTTAATTTCNTCCTATGATATTTTGCGAGTTCTTGTAAACATTCTTTTACATNNTCAACTAAAATACANCTNTCNGTTTTATATTCCTCTTCATCAATAATTGCATACTTACTTCCTNNAATTAAGGACTNCTTCTGCAAATTTATTNCCATTAAAANTTTCTCCTTTNAGAGCAAAGAAGATACTATNANAAATAATGTTTCTACTATCNGTACAAATAGCAGAGCTGTTTTTAAATAGATTATATAGTTCTTGGATGNTCATNGTACAAAAAATAAAACCCCAATTAAGGGGNTTTATTNAAGANGTTTTNAAATATTCTTTATTGTTTANGTTTGCTGTAATCCGTGCCTCTNCTTTGNTTAGATTTAAGATTCTGANTTAGATGNTCCAAGTCTATCCATTGCACATCTAAATCCAATACAATCAGANGATTGAGATTGATCTAAGAATCTTCTTGTTCCTGGATTTAACCAGTAAGNTCTATCTTTCCAAGANCCACCTTTATATACTCTTGTTCTNTCAGANATTAANGTNGTNTTTCCATAATNATACATTTCATTCGAATTAGANGTGAAATCNTNATCTTCATATTTNTNGGCTNTTTGATTCCATTTGTCAATTTTTACANCTTCTTCATCTGTTTCAGATCTTTCANTAGTATCATTGTTCCAAGNAGCGTCCATTTGNGATTCGATATCTCCATCTAAGAAATTAATATTGTTTGCTTTTTTATAATTTCTTCTGTAAATATTGTCAGAGGTTGACACTAAAGTNTCTTNTATATGACCTNGNTCATTAATAATATATGGGTTCTCTCCTGGNNCAGCNTCTTCATTTATTTGATGAGTCTTATAAACATTTCCTCTGAAAGGTCTATGATCTGCAGTTGTAGTTTGTTCTGTAATTGGNCTNTATACATCCGCTACCCATTCCGAAACATTNCCNGCCATATTATATAANCCATAATCGTTTGGCCAGTAAGANCTNACAGGAGANGTNATATCNGCNTCATCATTCAANCTTCCTGCAACTCCCATATTATCCCCTCTTCCTCTTTTAAAGTTNGCCATTATNGTTCCCTGGTTTTGCTTAGTATTATTTCTTAAAGANGATCCATTCCAAGGGTANATTTTTCTTTGTTCATGNTTTTCACCAACATTATTTCCAATGTATCCNANNGCNGCATGNTCCCATTCTGCTTCNGTTGGTAGTCTGTANTTTGGAAGTAATANNCCATCTTCCATNTTAGTGTATCNACCTTCNTCATCATCTTTTAANACNTTNNNNTTTTTAATTTTNCCTTTTTGTTTCTCAGTTACAAANTTNGCAAGATANTCTTCAGAACCATGTAAATACCCATCTGTTGTAAAAGGGTATTCAACTCCTTCTCTNTCAGGGTGGGTTATTTCCATAATTAATCCTTCGTNAATCAATATTCTTTCATTNACTCTATCCGTCCTCCAGATACAATAATCATTTGCTTGTTCCCAAGNAACNCCAACNACNGGATATTNTCTGTAGGNAGGATGTCTTAAGTAATTATTTAAAAANATNTCGTTTTCTCCAAGTTTATCNCTCCANACNAGTGTGTCTGGAAGAGCTTTTGTATAAATCTCTGGCCTAGCAGTTCCTGTGAAAAATGGACTGTTTTCGTATACATAATGTTTCTTAATCCACTCAAGATATTCAACATAATCAATNTTTCTTACTTCAGTTTCNTCAATGTAAAAAGAAGAAACTGTAACTGTTTTNGAAATGTTGTTCCAATCATACATNACATCTTCTTCNACTCTNCCCATTGTAAGTCTTCCTCCTTCAACAAACATTAATCCTGGNCCAGGAGTTTGTTCTTTAAAATCTACAAAATTAAACCCTCCTTGTTTCCTTTNATTGTATTCCCANCCAGTAGTAGATGAGTNNTTNGATGTTCCACAAGAAGAAATGATTGAAATACTTATAATTGCTAAAAATACTGTGTTCTTATTTATCATTTTTTTGTTTTTTTTCTGATGTTTATAACTAAAATTGAGGGCAACTTATTGTGTTNTATAGTTTACTTTTGTTTCTGCATGGCATAAATAAAGTAAAAGATAATTCATGAGCACCCAATGTNTTACTATTNCTTAAATTACTTACTGTAATNTCATAACTATATCCAAATTTAAATGCATCTTGTACNAAACCAAACATGAGTATAAAAGAATCAAAATTCTTCACACTATTTCTAGTCCATATCCCACCAACAATTGGTCCTCTATTTACATAGAGACCATAATTAAATTGTTGAAAGTCTTGTTGTTTTTGATATAAAAAGTTTGGAGAAATAGTAGTTATGTTATTTGAATATCTACTTATTGCGAAGTTTCCTCCTATATGTGCAGTATATTTTGTTGGTAAATGACTAACACTTATAAATCCTTGGTCTGGTTGCGTAAGGTGATGAGCAGCAAATCCAAAATACATATTGTCTGTAAAACCCAATATACCAGCTGAAAAGTCAGGGAAACTAACATTGTTTGTATTATTGATAATATCTTCACTAGTATTATAAATAAATCCATAAGTAGGATCAATCATATCTCCAAAAGTAAGGTTATCCCAATTAAGGTTTAACGATCTGTATGAAGCTTCAAATCCAGCTTTTATAGTAAAATCTCTATTTACTTCTAGTAAATAAGAATATAATAAAGAAGCGTGAAGTGTATTTAAATTCCCCGCTCCACTCTTGTCTTGAGCAATAATAACTCCAAGTCCTCCTCCAAGTGCATCAATATGTTGGTCGTAAGAAGCAGAGTAGGTTACGTAAGTTCTTCCTATTCCAGGCCATTGATCTCTGTAATTTAAGGTTGCGGTAGGACATCCATTATTATTAGCTCCTGCAAATGCAGGGTTAAGATATAATGGATTAGAGTAAAACTGACTAAAAGCAGGGTCTTGCGCATCAGCTGTTTTACCTAGTAAAACCACACCAACTATTAGTAGAATTGTTTTAAATATATTGTTCTTCATATATAGTCTTCTTCTTTATTTCAATTTTACAAAGATATGAATTTTATTTATTACTGAAAGAAGTAGGTATAATTTTTCTAATTAATACACGTTTATTCACTTATAAACTAATAAATATATATTTTTGTTTTATGATTTTCAAAAAAATAATCTTTCTATTATTAATAATTAGTTGTACATATAATTTACATGCCCAAACTCATATAGTGTTAGATTGGCATAGTGTAAATAGTTATGGTAAGGAAATTGTTTCATTCGATAGAGCAATTTATTTACAGGAGTTTGAAGGATTACCTTCTTATCAGGAGTTAAATAAATTAAAAGAAAATTATTTCTATGATATTGAACTTTATGATATAGAATATTCAGAAGTTTCTAATTTAGAAAGAAAAAAATTAGAATTATTAGAAATACCAAGTAGTATTAATTTTACTTCAGAAATTGCAAAATCTAATAATACCAATTATAACAGAATTTCTGTATTTCCATATCTGAAATATGGGTCTAGATATAAAAAAATAAAAGAATTTAAATATAGAACAACAAAAAAAAGAACATTACCAATCAGAAAAAAACAATCTGAAAAGATAGAGTCTGTTTTAAATCAAGGAGACTGGTTTAAAATTTCTGTAGAAGAAAATGCAGTCTATAAATTAACTTATTCTGATTTCCAATCACTTGGAGTGAATGTTTCCAATTTAGATGTCAATTCTATTCGATTGTATGGAAACGGAGGAGGAATGCTTCCTAGATTAAATTCTGATTTTAGACATGAAGATTTACAAGAAAATTCAATTGAAATTTTAGATAATAATAATAACGGAATTTTTGAAGATGGAGATTTAGTTTTGTTTTATGGTCAAAGTGTTAATGAATGGATTCCCCATTCAAGTTTCGTTGGTAAATTTCATCATTTTAAACATCTTTATGATGATTATAATTATTATTTCTTAACTATAAATAATTCTGAAAATTCTAAAAGAATTGAGAATTATGTTAGTAGTTTAAACAATGCGGAACAAAAAACCTTTGATGAGTTTAATGAACTGCAATTTCATGAATTAGATTTAATTAATTTTATCCAATCTGGAGAACAATGGTATGGAGAGGAGTTTAATGAGAGCTTAACTCAATCTATCTCCTTTAATGTTCCTAACATAAATAGCAATGTTCCTGTGTATGTAAAGGCGAAAGTTGCTGCAAGAGCTTCTTCTACACCTAGTTTTACGTTTAGCAGAAATGGCAATCAATTTATGGATGTCTCACTCGGTACAGTAAGTTATGGTTATGCGGACGATTTTGCTACTATTGCTTCTGTAGAAGGTCAGACATATCCTTCTGAAGATAATTTTGATATTGATGTTGCTTTTAATAGAAGCTCTTCCTCTCATAAAGGATGGTTAAATTCCTTAGAGATTTGTACTTTCCGTAAGTTAAAATTTGGTGGTGGTCAAATGAATTTTAGAAAAGTAGTTCGTGATAGTGGAGATGTTCAGTGGACTGCTTTTATAGAAGATGCAACTATAAATCATACTGTTTGGAATGTAACAGATATTACAAATATTAGGAAACACACACTGATTCAAGTTGATTCTGAAACTATAGGTTTTAGTTATAATCATTTTGCCGGTAGTTCTGATGAAAAATTTGTAGTGTTTGATGGTACAGAATATAAGACTCCTAATTTATTAGGTTCTGTCCCAAATCAGAATTTACATGGAGAAACAGATTGTGAGATGTTAATAGTCTGTCATCCAAATTTTACATCTGCAGCACAGAATCTAAAAGATTTCCATTTTAATAAAGATGGNAGTAAATGTAAAATAGTANCTCCTCAAGAAGTGTTTAATGAATTCTCNTCTGGTAAACAGGATGTGAGTTCTNTCAGAGATTATTGTNAGTATNTGTATGATTTACCAAATTCTANTTTTAAATACCTATTAATAATNGGAGANGCTTCTTATGANCCNAAAGATAGAGTTANAAATAANACAAATTTTGTTATTACATATCAATCTGAAAATTCNTATAGTCCTTTAAACACNTTTTCTACAGATGATTATTTCGGATATCTNGATGAGNANGAAGGATTACTTCAGAGTGATTTNGTTGANATTGGTATTGGNAGATTNCCTGCAAAAACTCTAACAGAGGCAAATACAATGGTAAATAAGATTATAAACTATNATGATAAATCTACAAGGGGAAGTTGGAGAAATGTGGCTTGTTTNATTGCAGATGATGGAGATGATAGTGATGGAAATATTCATATGANTCAAGCAGATGCNTTATGTAATATNATTGATGATAATTATAATAATTATAATTTTGAGAAATTTTATTTAGACATATATAATCAAGAATCTACACCTGTAGGNCCAAGAAGTGAAGATTGTAAAAACGCTATTAATCGAAGGATTGATAAGGGAGTTTTATTAGTAAATTATACNGGTCATGGTGGAGAGNAAGGACTCACTAAAGAAAGAATNATTGANGTGGATCAAATCTTAGATTGGNAAAATTACAACAAACTTCCTTTGTTTGTTACTGCAACGTGCGAGTTTGGAAGGTTGGACAATCCTGAACTAACCTCTGGTGGGGAGCATATAATTTTAAACCCAAATGGTGGTGGNGTAGCNTTATTAACTACAACAAGATATGTTTATTCTCATTTAAATTATAATTTAAATACTAATTTCATAAACTCATTATTTGAAAAGATAGATGGAGAATATCCAACTTTAGGAGATGTTTTNTTACAAACAAAAGNANTAAGTGGTACTAGTATAAATAGTAATAAATTNACTCTTTTAGGAGATCCTATGATGTGTNTGGCTTATCCTGAATATNGTATTAGNACTACTTCTTTCCCTGATACTATTGCAGCATTGGGNAAGGTNACTTTTAATGGTGAAATAATTTCNGAAGATTCTGTAAAGGTAAGTGATTTTAATGGNGAAGTAGAAATTACCGTCTTTGATAAAGAAACTATTGCNCAAACTCAAGGACAACAATCTTCTACACCNATGGATTATAAAAAACAAACTAATATTATTTATAAAGGTAGATCCTCTGTAGTGANTGGTGAGTTTACATTTAGTTTTATTGTTCCTAAAGATATAGANTATAATTTAGATTATGGTAGAATATCTTATTATGCAACTGAAGAANTAGAAAATCTTGATGCAAGTGGATGGAATGAGAGTTTTNTAGTAGGNGGAGTTTCTTCAGATATTATTGAAGATGATTTAGGTCCTNNTATTGAGTTATATATGAATGATAANCAATTTGTTTCTGGAGGNATTACAAATTCTACGCCTACATTTTTNGCTTTAGTAGAAGATTCTTCTGGTATCAATACAGTTGGTAATGGNATTGGTCATGATATTACAATCACATTAGATGGTGATAATTCAAAAAAAATAATATTAAACGATTATTACGAATCAGAAAAAGACAGTTACCAGANAGGAAAAGTAGAATACAATTTAAATGANTTAGAATCNGGATNNCATACAATTGATTTTAAAGTATGGGATGTATTTAATAATTCTTCNGAATCTTCTNTAGANTTTTTTGTTTCAGAAANTGAAGATTTTGTGGTACAACATTTACTGAATTATCCGAANCCGTTTAGCACAAACACATCATTTTATTTTGAGCACAATAGACCAAATCAGAATTTAGAAGTTCAGATTCAGATATATACAGTNTCNGGANANCTTGTTAAAACAATTAATTCCTTAGAGATAAATACAGGATTTAGGGTCGGTCCAATATCNTGGGATGGTAGGGATGATTTTATGGATAATATTGGTAGAGGNACNTATATATACAAACTAAAGGTNAAAGATGANAGTGGAGAATTTGTAGAAAAGTTAGAGAAATTAGTAATATTGANATAAATCTNACGTTACCTACNAATATAAAANAANCTATATTTGCNAAAATTTAAAAATCAAATGCNAANNTTTTTAATATTGTTNNTNTCTATTNCTTGTGTNTTNTCTACAAAAGCACAAATNGATTATGATGAGGTNTTAGGTGGGAATNTAAATACNATTACTACAGCTGTGCCTTTTTTGCTTATTTCACCAGATTCTAGATCTGGTGCAATGGGAGATGTTGGAGTAGCTACTNCTCCAGACGCNACATCTATGCATTGGAATCCTGCAAAACTAAGTTTCANTCAAGATGATATTGGAATNTCTGTNTCTATTGTTCCATGGTTAAGAGAATTAGTTCCNGATATAAACCTTCAATATATTGGNGGTTATTATAAACTAAATAATANTGANGCAATAGGATACGAATTGAGATATTTNTCTTTGGGAGATATTACTTTTACGGATAATTCTGGNCAGGTTATAGGNCAGTATAAGCCAAATGAAATGGCTATTGGTACAGCATANTCNAGGAAATTATCACGAGATTTTGCTATTGCGATTTCTGCAAGATATATTTACTCGAACTTAACAGGNGGACAAACAGCTGGCGGTACTGAAACAGTTGCAGGTCAATCTATATCTTCTGATATCTCTACTTTTTANACAANACCAACATCNATAGNAGGTAAGAAGTCTGATATTTCTTTAGGTATGAACATTTCTAATATGGGTAATAAGATATCGTATACAGAAACTATTACTAGAGATTTCATTCCGATTAACTTAAGGGTAGGAACAGATATCACCACTGAAATGGATGATTATAATAAGATATCTTTTGCGATTGATTTTAATAAGTTATTAGTACCCTCCCCTCCTTTATATAATGAAGATGGAGAAATAATTGCAGGAAAAGATCCTGATGTTGGAATTGTAACTGGAATATTTCAATCTTTTGGAGATGCACCTGGAGAAATAGATGAAAATGGGATTCCGATACCTGGTAGTAAGTTTAAGGAGGAAATGAGAGAAATCAATGTTTCTGCAGGTATGGAATATTGGTATGCAAACCAATTTGCTTTAAGAGCAGGTTATTTTCATGAACACGATACAAAAGGAGGTAGAAAATATTTAACTTTTGGTTCTGGAGTAAAATATAATGTTTTTGCACTTGATTTTTCTTATTTAATTAGTACTAGTAATATAGGTGGAACAAATCCACTTGCAAATACTATGAGATTTACTTTAGTATTTGATTTAGGAGCAATGGGAAGCTAATGAAGATTAAAGTAGGATTTGGATTTGATGTTCATCAATTAAAAGAAGGTCTAGATTTTTGGTTGGGAGGCATTATTGTACCACATTCAAAAGGAGGTTTAGGGTATTCAGATGCAGATGTTTTAATTCATACAATATGTGATGCTTTATTAGGTGCTGCGAATATGGGAGATATTGGTAAACACTTCCCAGATACGGATGCAGAATATAAAGGAATAGATAGTAAAATTTTATTGAAAGAAGTAGTGAAACTAATTTCAGAGAAAGGATATTCTATTGGTAATATCGATTCTACAATTTGTTTACAGAAACCAAAAATAGGACCATATATACCTGAAATGCAAAAGGTTCTGGCTAAATGTATGAATATAGATGTTGAAGATATTTCTATAAAAGCTACAACAACTGAAAAATTAAGTTTTGTAGGTAGGGAAGAGGGAGTTTCTGCTTATGCAACTGTTTTGATTCAGAAGAATTAGAATCCTATTTTCTGAATTTTATTATCCCTTAAATAAATGAGCATTTCTGCTTCCGCACAAACCACTCCTTTTTTATTTATAGCAACAACAGTGTGCCATTTCTCGTGTTTTCCTTTTTCTTTTAATTCTTCTTCTGCTAACTGAATATCTTCTGTAGTAATATTGAATTCTAGAGTTAGGTGTGTAGTAGCAGGTCGTTTGTATTTGATGTTGGCACTCTTTAACCAGATTTCGATTTTTCGGTTTTTCAATGCAAAAATATTATAATACATAGTAGGGAAGTATGGGTCGAATGCAGAAAATATACTCCCTCCAAAAATGGTTCTATGAAAATTAATATTAAGGATAGATCTCCTAATTTTCACTTTCATATAAGTATAGTCTTCTGATATTTCTTTAAGAATTATTCTATTGAATAATAGGGGTGGAAAAATATTTAAAATGAACTGAAGTGTTTTTCGTCTTAACATAAATTCAAAGGTAATAAAAAAAACCCCATTCAAAAGAATGAGGTTTTAATATAATTAAGGAGTCTTTTTTAATTATTTGATAGGTATTCCGCTACACTTTCGTGAGTTTCTTTCATAGCATCATCTCCTTTACTCCAGTTTGCAGGACATACTTCTCCATTTTCTTCAAAATGTTGTAAAGCATCTACCATTCTAAGTGCTTCATCTACATTTCTTCCTAGAGGAAAATTGTTTACAATTTGGTGTTGTACAATACCATTTTTATCAATTAAGAAAAGCCCTCTGAATGCAATCATTGGTCCGTTTGCATGCATGTTGTCTTCCTCATCAATTTCGTATTCACCAGATAAAACCCCATAATTTGCGGAAATAGTTTTACTTGTATCTGCAACTAAAGGATAAGTAACCCCTTGTATTCCTCCATCATTTTTTTCCATTTGTAACCATCCCCAGTGAGATTGTTCTGTATCTGTTGAACAAGCAACAACCTCTACTCCTCTCTCTGTAAATTCAGATAATTTATTCTGAAATGCAAATAATTCTGTTGGACAAACAAAAGTAAAATCCTTAGGGTAGAAAAAGAATAATACCTGTTTTTCCCCTACAAACTGATCTAATGAATAATCTGACACTATTTGACCACCATTTATTACTGCAGCAGCCTTAAATGATGGAGCTTTTTTACCTACTAGTACTGACATATTTTTTAATTTTTAAATTTATTGCAATATTACAACTTTATTTTATGTGAGCTAATATAAAATTCGCTCTTTCTTCCACACTGTCTTTAGGCACTTTTATAAGTTGGTAATTGTAAAACCTGTAACTAGAAAGTAAAACATTTTCTATTATTTTGGCTTGTTCTATACTCTCTTTTCTCTGTTTGTCATTTACATATATTTTTTCCCAAATAGGGGTGTAGAATACTTTTGTATTATATCTATTTTTTTTAATAGACTCTTCTAAATGTTTAGGAATTTTTAAAGAATCTACTTTCATGTAAGCGTATACATCTACTATTCCTCTGTCAAAAAAGATAAGTGTATTTTTAGAGTTCAGTAATTGAGATTCTCTTAAAGTAAATACTCTTTTTGAAAAAGCAGAAAGGTTTTTCCAAGGTAATACCTCTCCATTAATAGCGAGTTGTTCACTTATAATTTTTCGGGATATTTCATCAATACAATTATATCCTTTTATTTTCAGATGATTTATAATGCTCGTTTTTCCAGTTCCAGGAGCTCCTGTAATTACAAACTTTTTCATTACATATTAAATATTGCACCGATTACAACCGATAAAAAAAATATATGATATTAGTTATTTCCATTTTTTTGCTACTATAATTAATCTGTCAGAATCTGTTGGGATATACTTGTTTAGTTTATAATCTCCAAAGATGTTAATTATTTTTAGTTGTGCAAAGTTAAGCAGTTTGGTAAAATCAGATAGGTTGAATGCTTTTACTTTTTCTGTAAATTCAAANTCNTTNCCCTTATCTGTAAANTNTATATTNTTAAGGATNAATCNTTCTTCTAACTTTCTGTTGATGTTAAATGTTATTNCNGATAATGTNTTTTGTTCGGATTCCACCAAATTNGCAATTACTTTTTCTGAATTTAANAAATCTATTATCAGAATTCCATTATNTTTTAAGTTGCTACTGATGGCNTGTATTGCTNNAANATCTTCTTTTTCAGANTCAAAATACCCGAAAGAAGTAAAGAGATTAAGNACTACATCAAAATGTTCTTTTTTATAGGNTTTGCGCATATCCCATACATCAAANAGAATTTTATTATCGGATNTCTGTTTTGCGGCTTTTATACTTTTTNCTGAAAGGTCAATNCCNGTNATTTGGTACCCTAAGGAATTTAGAAAAATACTATGCCTTCCACTTCCACAGGCTATATCTAANATTTGGTNTNTCTTTCTAAAGAATACTTGTAATTTAGATAAAAACTGTTCGGCTTCTTTTTCATCTCTGTTNTGGTATAGAATATGATAATACTTAGAGTTAAACCAATNTGAGAACCAATCCATTANAATTTTTACTTTTTAAGAATTAGTTTTCTNTCTTCTTTTNCATCNCCATTANATACNCGAACAATATAAAATCCATCTCTTATATGTTTTANATCTAGAGATGTGTGATATTTTTCTAGTTTTTGATGTTGTATTAATCTTCCNGNAAGATCAACAATACTTAANTCNGNATCTTTAATATTGGTTTTTATATTCAACATACCAGAAGATGGGTTAGGGNACATTCTAAAATNAGTANTGTTTTCTTNTTCNTCCACNGATAAAATATTCTGTCCATTTACTTTTACATTATCCATAAAAAATCGGTTCCCATAGTCGTTTATAGCAACAAANCNTNTCATAATAGTATCTCCATTTAATCCCCAACTACTTAAATTNANACTGTCCGTATCCCAACTNCCNCAAGTAGGATACCATGNACTTCCTACATATGCTGTTGTTTGTAAATCCGNACCAATTGCTCCATAAATAGAGTCCCATGTAGTTCCACAATCTGTAGAAACNTCTATTCTTAATCCGTCATCATANCCGGNNGCATATCCAGAGTAAGCATAATCATAAATTAGCCAATTTTCTGCAGTTTTTCCTCCTCCTAATTTAACTTTATTAGAAATTAAATAAGCTTCTTTTCCAGGTTGNTTTATCCAATAATGGTTTACATAAGCAACCGTATTCGGCTGNCAATTTATTCCTGTATCNACTACTATAGACTGCCAAGAATAAGAAGAAGGNGGAGTTTGCCAATNTNTCGGAGGAAAAATNCCAGTGTCAAATCCTTCATATAAAGAATTTGAATTACTTATANGAAATACTNCATCTGTATAAGTAATAANATTAGGAATAGTCTGNGTACTTGNTCCAAATGCATCTGTTACTTTTAAGGTTACATCATATGTTCCAGGATTAGAATAAACNACAACCGGNTCTTCTAAANTAGAAGTACTTGGAGTTCCTCCAGGGAACGACCATTGCCAACTAGCACTACTAAATCGCACAGCAGAATGATCCACAAATTGTACCGTATCGTTTAAACAATTAANAGTTAATCTATCGGCAGCTATTTGTGCAGAAGGAGGGGAATCTTCATGAAAATCTATCTCGTAAGCNGAGCGATTTGTTCCGTTAAATAATTTACCTTCTCTATAATATGGTATTAACTGAGTAGAAGTAGTNCTTTTTGGTAAATTATTATCGTAAACATCCCAGTCAGTCATNNTATTGTTTCGGTAATAAACNNCATCTCGTGTACCNAGATATACACCTCCATTACTCCCTCTTTGATGCTCTATATTNGTTGCATTNATNTTATCNANTGNAGGAGTAGACCAATTAATCCAACTCTGTCCNCCATCNATAGATTTNAATACTTCATATCCTATTGCATCTTGNACTCCACCATACATAGATGTTCTAGCAATCCAAAGTGTATTCTCATCATAACTGCTAATTGTAATATCGTAAGGTATCCAAGCTTGTCCGTTTATATTTNTTGGGGTTATTTCTNTCCAATTTTGCCCAGCATCATNNGTTCTNNATATCTTTTTTGTTCCCCACCAGGATTCCCATGTAGCTACATATATTACATCTGGATTACTCCATGCAACTTCNACAGAAGTNACNTTATCNTNAAANTGATNAACAGGNNNATANGNAGATGCATTGTCTTTAGAAATCCAAAGGGTAGTATCTTCTCCAATATAACTCCAATTATAACACCTTGGGTCAAATTCTAGTTGTGAGGATTCTCCAATAATATATGATGCATTAGGTTTNTTCCCTAAAGAAAANGTGNTAATATCTACCGTTCTATCTCCAGAAAGTATTTTTCCATTATAATCANTNTAGGCAANTCTAGGNATCCCAAAATTAACAAAGCCTCTNATATTATCTCCTCCATCAGTACAGANCCAGTCGTTAATATATGTATTCCCATCTTTTAACAGAGTTCCGTTATGATAAGTACCTCCCAACATNACATCTCCATCTTTAAATNCNNCTCCAAATCCCCAAAAATCTGTTCCTNCAATACCATATTGTTTTTTATAGATACTATCTCCNGAATCTGCAGAATAAAANACACCNCCATCACAAGCAAACCATAAATCGTTTCCGAAATAATTGATATCATGAATNTCNGCATGTACATATCCTTTTTTNTGAGGAGTACTCCATTTNGATGGGCATGTAAAAGTTACTCCTCCATCTGTAGATATCCAATGNTTTACACCTCCTACGTGAATAATGTCAGCATTTGTCGGATTTACCGCTAAAGCCAAATCATAATAATACTGTCCACCATCATCNGANCCATCTGGNTGCCATCCCATCATATTAATGTTTATAGTATCAGGANNTCCAGCAGGCTGNGGTCCACAACATTGAAAAGTCCAATTTTCTCCTTTATCNTNACTAATATANATNCCNTACANCCCACTCCCTCCNTTNGCNNNNCCNGTTGCAAGNGCTACNATCTTATCAGGTGAAGCAGGACTTACGGCTATTTCTGTTCTTTTTTGTTCATCTCCAGTTCCAGGATTAGGCCATCCGTTTGTAAAGTTGGTAAGTGAATTAGCACCATCATCAGATCTGTAAAAAAGAGTGCTGTCTCCCTCTTGTTTGATGAAATACATAGTGTCAGTAGAATTAGGGTGGAATTCTATTTCTAAGAAATTTCCACTCATTATTTGTGTAAAATTATTTCCTCCATCTATTGATTTAAAAAGACCTTCATCAGAGGCTACAAAAAGCTGCAAATTATTAGTTGGATTTAATTTAATATCTTTAACAGAATGAGAAAGGTTTGTAAATGCAGTATCTCCTATTACACTCCAATTAGTGCCACTATCATGTGATTTATATATTCCACCATTTCCGCTTATATATATAACATCCGGATTTAAGAAATCAATTTCAATAGAATATACTCCATTTAAGGATAAATTACTGGTAATTAGATTCCAATTATCACCTTTATCAGTTGTTTTCCAAGCTCCAGCTGTAGCTGTTCCTGCATATAAAATATTTGGATTACTAATGGATTGTTCAACCGTATAAACATGAGCTGATCCTGGGGCATAACTTCTACTATTAGCATCTTTATCGAAATCCCACGGACCTATACATTTCCATTGGTTTGTACTTTTAGATTTCGATTTAATATTACTTGTGTTTGTGGTTCTACTTAGAGAACGAACCCACCTTTTGTAATACTGAGTATGTTTATTTTTTACTAATCTATTCTCTTTATAATAATTGGTATAGGCATTAATTACTTCACCTTCATCCGGATTGTCAGCATACATCAGTTGAACCCATGTTGGTAGATTTTCAGCATTTGAATTGTACTTCATCTCTACTTGAGCAGTAGAGGAATTTAAAACAAACATCAGCAAAATAAATAGTGTTTTTTTCATATGTATTATGCAATAAAAAAGCCTAGGATTACTAGTATTGTTTTATTACAAATTAAACGCATTTTTTGTTTCTTCTTGGCAATCTAATTTCTCCCAAGTAAACGTTTCTACTTCAAATTCTTTTTCCCTGCCAGCAATATTAAAACTAACCCTTTTAATTTCTGATTCTCTTCCCATATGTCCATATGCGGCAGTTTCAGAATAAATAGGGTTTTTTAGTTTTAACCTACTAATAATAGAAGATGGTTTTAAATTAAAACATGGCATGTTTTTTACAGTTTGTGCAATTTCTCCATCTGTCAAATCAACTTTAGATGTTCCGTAAGTATCTACAAAAATACCCATTGGTTCCGCAACTCCAATAGCATAACTAACCTGAACTAATATTCTTTCTGCAACTCCTGCAGCTACTAGATTTTTAGCTATATGTCTTGTAGCGTATGCAGCCGATCTATCTACTTTAGATGGATCTTTGCCTGAGAAAGCTCCTCCTCCGTGAGCACCTTTCCCTCCGTAAGTATCTACAATTATCTTTCTTCCTGTAAGTCCAGTATCTCCATGTGGTCCTCCAATTACAAATTTTCCTGTAGGGTTTACATGGTATTTTTCAGTTCCAAATAAATCTTTGTTGTCTTCAGAAAGTTTTTCTTTTATTCTTGGTATGAGGATCTTTCTTACATCATCTTCAATTTTTTTCTGCATGGCTTTTTCTGAATCAAAATCATCATGCTGGGTAGACACTACAATATCTGTAATTCTTTTGGGAGTATGATCGTCATTGTATTCTAAAGTAACTTGTGATTTTGAATCCGGACGCAAATAAGTCATTTCTATTCCCTTTTTTCTAATATCTGCAAGCTCTATTAATATTTTATGAGAAATATCTAAAGCCAAAGGCATTAGGTTTCCTGTTTCATTTGTTGCATAACCAAACATCATTCCTTGGTCTCCAGCTCCTTGTTCTTGGTGTAGACCTTCGCCTTCTAGAACCCCTTGTCTAATGTCTGCAGATTGTTCGTGAATTGCAGAGATTACTCCGCAACTATCTGCATCAAACTGGTATTCAGATTTGACATAACCAATTTTTCTTATTACTTCTCTGGCAACTTTTTGTACATCAACATATCCTTGTGTTTTCACTTCACCACTAAGAACAGTAAGCCCTGTAGTAACTAAAGTTTCACATGCTACTTTTGAGTTTGGGTCTTGTGCTAAAAAGTTGTCTAGTAATGCATCTGAAATTTGATCTGATACTTTGTCTGGGTGTCCTTCCGAAACAGATTCGGATGTAAAAAAATATGACATTTCTTAAATAATTTTAAATTAATAATTATATTTATAAAAAGATGTCGGATTTGGCTGTAGGGCTATTTACATAAAATATACATTTGCTGTTTTAGCATTTTTTTTAGTGGTTGCAATAGGCCAAATCCTTCCACTTTTCGGAGTACAAATATAGAAAAAAATAATAATTTTATATGCAAATTTGGATATTAATTTTTTTTGTTATTTATTTGTCGTTGACTTATCAAGAAAGACGGAGGGATGGGCCCTATGATGTCTTGGCAACCCTGAAAAAGCAGGGTGCCAATTCCCACTCCAAAATAGGAGGCAGATGACAAATCAACACTCATTTTCCGAAATTTTTTTTGTAAAGTCTTGAAATTAAACAAATGAACAAGACGATAAAAGATATATTAAAAGAAAAAATCCTAATTTTAGATGGAGCAATGGGAACCATGATCCAGAGATATTCTTTGAAGGAGGAAGACTTTAGAGGAGATTTTTTTCAGAATAATGTTTTTGATTTAAAAGGTAATAACGATTTACTTTCTATAACGCGTCCACATATTATAAGGGATATACATTCTGAATATTTAAAGGCAGGAGCAGATATAATTGAAACAAATACTTTTAGTGCTACCTCAATAGCTCAGTCCGATTATAATCTAGAATCAGCAGTATATGATATTAATTTTCAATCTGCAAAAATTGCAAAAGAAGTTGCAAAAGAATATTCTACATTAGAAAAACCAAGATTTGTAGCAGGAGCAATTGGACCTACAAACCGGACGTCTTCCATTTCTCCAGATGTGGAAAATCCTGCTTTTCGTCATATTACTTTTGACCAACTAAAAGATGCGTATACAGAACAGGTAAAAGCTCTAATGGATGGTAAAGTAGATGTTTTGTTAGTAGAGACTGTTTTTGACACCTTAAATTGTAAGGCTGCTCTTTATGCGATTTCATCTGTTTTTAAAGATAGAAATCAGGAAATTCCTGTAATGGTTTCCGGGACTATTACAGATGAAAGTGGAAGAACTCTTTCTGGCCAAACTGCAGAAGCTTTTTTAAATTCTATATCTCATATACCCTTATTAAGTGTAGGTTTTAATTGTGCACTTGGGACCGAAGCTATGAGACCTTATGTAAAAGAATTGTCAGATAAATCTTCCTTTTTTATTTGTGCTTTTCCAAATGCAGGATTGCCAAACGAAATGGGAGGATATGATGAAACTGCAAAAATGATGGGTGAGCAGTTAAAAGATTTTATGAATTCCGGATTAGTTAATATTGTGGGAGGGTGTTGTGGAACAACACCTGAACACATTTCAGAATTTGCAAGAATTGCAAAAGAGTGTAAACCTAGAAAATTACCAAGTATAGATAATAAAATGAGATTGAGTGGCTTAGAAGCAGTAACTGTTTCTAAGTTAAGTAATTTTATAAATATTGGAGAACGTACAAATGTGATGGGTTCTGCAAAGTTTAGAAGATTGATAAAAGAAGATAAGTTTGATGAAGCTCTTTCAGTAGCATTACAACAGGTAGAAAGTGGAGCTCAAATTATTGATATCAACATGGATGATGGATTAATTGATGGTGTTGAAGCTATGGTTCATTTTCTAAATTTAATTGCATCTGATCCAGATATATGTAAAGTACCTATAATGATTGACTCCTCAAAATGGGAGATTATTGAAGAGGGATTAAAATGTGTTCAGGGAAAAGGAATTGTAAATTCTATTTCTTTAAAAGAAGGTGAGAAAGAATTTATGAATCAGGCGAACACTATTTTAAGATATGGAGCAGCAGTTGTTGTTATGGCATTTGATGAGGATGGGCAAGCTGTAAATTTTGAAGATAAAATAAGAATTTGTGAAAGAGCCTATCGTATTTTGGTAGATAAAGTTGGTTTTCCAAGTGAGGATATAATATTTGATCCAAATATACTTACTGTAGCTACAGGTATTGATGAACATAATAATTATGCAGTAGATTTTTTTAAGGCTACAAAATGGATAAAAGAGAATCTTCCAAATGCTAAAGTAAGCGGAGGGGTTAGTAATGTTTCTTTTTCTTTTAGAGGAAATAATTTAGTGAGAGAAGCCATGCATTCTGCATTTTTATACCATGCAATAAGAAATGGATTGGACATGGGAATAGTCAACGCAGGGATGATTGAAGTTTATGAAGAAATTCCCAAAGATTTATTAAAGGCAGTAGAAGATGTATTGTTAAATTCCGACAATAATGCTACAGATAGATTACTTACTATTGCAGAAAAATACAAAGGTGGAGGTAAAAAGCTTGAAGAAAATATAGAGTGGAGAAGTTTGCCTGTTGAAAAAAGATTAGAACATGCATTAGTCAAAGGAATTGTTCAGTATATAGAGGTAGACACTGAAGAAGC